>JAIYBI010000319.1 GCA_027488595.1 Opitutaceae bacterium
CGATGGCTTCGAGCTGTTCGCCGTCGCCTTGGCCGGTCGATTGAACGAAGAGGTTTAAAATGCCGTCTCGTTCCCATCGGATGTGGTCGTAAGAGGGTTCCCAAAAACGGACGCTAAAGTCCGTCAGATCAGTTGTGGTCCATTGCCCGGAACTGAGATCGGCGCAGTGGGAGACGGAGACTTTGCTTCCTCGTTCGAGATCGCGGTAGATGACGGAGACGGAGGTTTTGCCATTGGCGGACTTGGCCAAAACCTGGGGTCGGGAGATGGGAATGGCCTTGGAGCCTCCGCCGGAAAGCGAGAAAGCGGTGGTGCGCTTGGAGGCTTGGAGGGTGAGCCATTTCTTACCGTCATGCGCGATGACGAAGAACTGGGGGACGGCGGTTCCCTTGGGGCGGAAATAGGTGGCGATGATCGGGTGGCCGTCGGAATCCGTGCACATCGAGGTCTGATTGATGAGCTCGTGCTTTTGCGGGACGGGAGCGGCGACTTCGGCGGTGGCGAGGGTGATGGGGAGCGAGTAGGGTGCTCCGTCGGATTTACACCAGGTTTTGCCTCCGTCATCGGAGCGGGCGTAGCAGATGTCGTGGTTGGTGGAGACATCGCCGGACTCGCGCCAGACCCAGGAGACGTGGATGGAGCCCTTGGAGTCTACGCAGGACTGCGGGTAGGCGTTACGTTGATCTTCGCCCGAGATGAAGTTGGAGTGAATCTGCGTCCATTTCTGCGCCTTGGTGTCGTAAAGGTTCAAGGCAAGGTTCCCCCGGCCAGAGGCTCCGTCGCGGTAGAGGAAAATCAGGTTGCCGTTGGCGAGTTTGAAGAACTGGGGATAGGTGACTTTGTTTTCGAACAGCCCGGTCATCGGGATTTTTTCAGTAAACTCGGTGGACCCTGGGGCGACGGATCTAACGTAGCGGAGGGGGTGCCCGTGGTGATCCCAAGACAGGTGGAGGTAGCCTTCGCCATCGGCGATGATGGAAATGACGTTGTGGGCGTCTTTGGTGTTCCCGGTGAAGGAGGTGACGGTCGGGGTCCACGTGGTGGCGTCGAGGGTGCGGGTGGCGATAACGACGCGGGATTCGGCGTCGTAGTAAGCGACGAATTGCTGGTTTTTCCAGGTGGTGATCGGGTCGGTGCGGAATACTGCGGTGTTAACGGAGTTGGCGGCCCAACCTTTGCCAACTTCCATGAGCTTTGCCCCGTCGGTATGCGGTGCTAGGGTTTGAGCATTCGCAAGAGGGGCGGCGAAGACGGTCATAGCGATTAAAGCGAGCATTGCTTTAAGGTAGACGATCCTCGGGAGATGGCGAGGTAAAGGCATGATCTAGGGAGCTAGAGCATTTAACCGAAAACTGCGGTTGGAGTCGATGAGCCGGCGCAAGGTCGCGGAACAGGTGGCTGTTCGCGAAGCCCGAGGTCCACCAGTAGATGCATCGAGGTGGTTGCGCAAATCGCAGTCGATCCAACGTGGTCAGGGACCTAGGTGTCAGGGCATTATGAGGGACGAGTCAAAATGGGCACTCTGTTTCAGGCGGTAGATTCAATCAAAACCTAGTCTCTGGCTGCCAGAACCCTTTGAATCTCCCTGCCAGACCCATTTGGATCGGCCTCAGTTACGGCTCGGCCGGATGATCAACCTCTCCGAAGCTATTCACGAACGCCGAAGACGGCTACCGAAAGCTACCAATCGGCGATCAAGATCTATCCTCCCTGCAACTTTATCATTCGCCGCACGCCGGTCGCTTCCCGTTCCGGAGCGGTTTCGTTTTTGCGCCTTTTCGCGCCCTTTGCGGTTAACCCTGCCTTGAACGCGATCCCTCGGTGAATTGGCGGTGCAACCCACCCCATCCGCTGTTTCCGCTCTTGAACCACGCCAGCGAACCGGTTTTCGTCCGCAGCTTCATAGAAGTCATGTTCACCATCGCTACACGTATCAGCACCGCTTGCGTTCGGGAGGTCGCCACCTGGCGAACTACCACGACGAAGCGCGTCGCCGTGTAAGCTTGAGCCTCCGCTCAAGGCCCGTCCGCCGCCGTATTCCCGTAGGCTTGAACGTGCGTTCAAGTTCCGCCGCTCCTGCTCCGACGTCGTTCTCGTTCTCCTACTCGTTCTCGTCCTCGATTCCCCGCTCCCTCTCTGTCGCTTTGTCGCTCTGTTTTAAAATGCCCATCCAGCTCCACGACTCTCTTTCCCGCACGTCGCGCCCGCTCGCGCCCGCTCAGGCCGATGGCATCTACCGTTTCTACAACTGCGGCCCCACCGTCTACGCCGCCGCGCACATCGGCAACTTCCGCACTTTTGTCGTCAACGACCTCCTCCGCCGCCTCCTCGATCTCGAATTCCCCGGCAAGGTGAAGCACGTGCGCAACCTCACCGACGTGGACGACAAAACCATCCGCCGCTCCCGCGAAGAGGGCCGCCCGCTCGCCGCCGTCACCAAGGAGTGGACCGATAAATTCCACGCCGACTGCGCCGCCTTGAACTGCCTGCCGCCCCACGTCGAGCCCTCCGCCACCGGCCACATCCCCGAGCAGATCGACATGATCGCCGCCCTCGAAAAACGCGGCCACGCCTACCGCACCGACGACGGCTCCGTTTACTTCAAGGTGTCGTCCTTTCCCGGATACGGCGCCCTCTCCCGCGTCAAGGAACGCGAACTCCGCGTCGGCTCCGCCCTCGCCGGCAAACCCCAGACCCACGACGCCGACGAGAAAGAAGACGGCTCCGACTTCGCTCTCTGGAAAGGCCATAAGCCCGACGACGGCGACAACTTCTGGCCTTCGCCTTGGGGCCAGGGCCGCCCCGGCTGGCACATCGAGTGCAGCGCGATGAGCAAAAAGCACCTCGGCGACACCATTGATCTCCACACCGGCGGCGTGGACCTGCTTTTCCCCCACCACGAAAACGAGATCGCCCAGAGCCAGTGCTGCAACGGCACCACCTTCGCCCACCACTGGTATCACAGCGAGCACCTCCTCGTTGACGGCAAAAAGATGAGCAAGTCGCTCGGCAACCTCTACACCCTCGACCAGCTCAAGGAGATGGGCCACAGCCCCGCCGCCCTCCGCTACGCCCTCCTCGCCGGCCACCCGCGCAAGCAACTCAACTTCACCCTCGATTCGCTGCACGCCGCCGAAAAAGCCCTCGCGCAACTCCGCACCTTCCGCGCCGCCCTCCAGCCCGGCGGCACCGCCGATCCCTTCGCTCCCGCCCTCGCCGCGCTGCAAGACGACTTAAACACCCCCAACGCCCTCGGCATAATCTTCACCGCGCTTCACGCCGGCCCCGCGAACGTGTCGCCCGCCGCCTTCGACCGCATCCTCTTCGCCCTCGGCCTCGACCTCTCCGAACCCGTCGCCCCGAAAGCCGACGTCCCCGCCGAAGTCACCGCCCTCGCCGAGCAACGCTGGGCCGTCAAAGCCGCCAAAAACTGGGCCGAGGCCGACCGCCTCCGCGGCGCCATCGCCGCCCTCGGCTGGACCATGCTCGACCGAAAAGACGGCTACTCCCTCGAACCCGCCAAAAAGTAACCCGCTTCCTTTACCAAACCGCCAAACCATTTAGCCGCGAAAGAACGCAAAGAACACAAAGACCGGGCGCTCCTGCTTTCTTTGCGCTCTCTGCGTTCTTTCGCGGCCAATCCTCCGAAAACTCCCCCTCCCTTTCCCACCATGTCCATGACTCCCCTCGAAGAAATCCGCCACAGCGCCTCGCACATCCTCGCCACCGCGATCCTCCGCATCTTCCCCGATGCCAAGCTCGACATCGGCCCGCCCACCGACACCGGCTTTTACTACGACATCGATCTCGACCACAAACTCACCCTCGACGACCTCGCCAAGCTCGAGGTCGAAATGAAAAAGGTCATCGAGGAAAACCAGCCCTTCCGCCGCAAAGAAGTCTCCCGCGAAGAGGCCGAGGCCATCATCCGCTCGCGCGGCCAGGAGCGCTACAAGCTCGGTCGTCTCGCCGACATTCCCCAGGGCGAGGCCATCTCCTTCTACGAAAACGGCGAGTTCATGGACCTCTGCGCCGGCACCCACGTCCGCTACACCAAGGGCGTCAAGGCCTACAAACTCCTCTCCATCGCCGGCGCTTACCATCGCGGTGACGAGAAGAACAAACAACTCCAGCGCATCTACGGCACCGCCTTCGCCTCCAAGGACGAGCTCGCCCAATACCTCGAGCGTCAGGAACAGGCCAAACTCCGCGACCACCGCAAACTCGGCCGCGATCTAAAACTCTTCCACATTGATGAAGACGTCGGCCAGGGCCTCATCCTCTGGACCCCCAACGGCTCCGTCCTGCGCCAGGCACTACAAGACTTCATCTCCGAGGAGCTCCGCAAACAGGGATATTCCCAGGTCTTCACTCCGCACATCGGCAAGCTCGCCCTCTACAAGACCTCCGGCCACTTCCCTTACTACAAAGAGTCCCAGTTCCCCGCCATCATGGAGCCCGACCAGCTCGCGCAAATCTCCGCCGCCGGCTGCGGCTGCGCCGAAATGACCGCCCGCCTCGAAGCCGTGTCCGCCAACTTCGCCGCCGGCATCAACGAGCGCGCCGGCAAAACCGTCATCGTCCCCGAACGCATCAAAGACCCCACCGAGCTGCTCGACGGCTTCCTCCTGAAGCCGATGAACTGCCCGCACCACATCAAGATCTTCGCCTCGCAGCCGCACTCCTATCGCGACCTCCCCGTGCGCCTCGCCGAGTTCGGCACCGTTTACCGTTGGGAACAATCCGGCGAGCTCAACGGCCTCACCCGCGTGCGCGGCTTCACCCAGGACGACGCCCATCTCTTTGTCACCGAGGACCAGGTTGCCGACGAGATCCGCGGTTGCTTGAGCCTCGTAAAAACCGTGCTGACCACCCTCGGCATGGCCGACTACCGCGTGCGCGTCGGCCTGCGCGACCCCGACAGCTCCAAGTTCACCGGCGACCCCGCCAAGTGGGACAAGGCCGAGGCCGCCTGCCGCGAAGCCGCCGCCACCCTCGGCGTTCCCTTCACCGAGGAGCCCGGCGAGGCCGCCTTCTACGGCCCCAAGATCGACTTCGTCATCAAAGACGTAATCGGCCGCGAATGGCAGCTCGGCACCGTGCAAGTGGACTACGTGCTCCCCGTGCGTTTCGACCTCCACTACATCGGCGCCGACAACGAGAAACACCGCCCCGTCATGATCCACCGCGCCCCCTTCGGCTCGATGGAGCGTTTCTGCGGCGTGCTCATCGAGCACTTCAACGGCGACTTCCCCGTCTGGCTCGCCCCCGAGCAAGTCCGCATCGCCCCCATCTCGGAGAAGGTCAACGACTACGCCCGCGACTTGTTCAACCAACTCCGCGCCGCCGGCATCCGCGTCACCCTCGACGACGACAGCGACAAGGTCGGCGCCAAGCTCCGTCGCGCTGAGCTTGCCAAGGTGCCCTACATGCTCGTCGTCGGCCAAAAGGAGGCGGAGGTCCACTCCGTCTCCGTCCGCAGCCGCGCCAAGGGCGACGAGGGCGTGCTGCCCTTCGCCGCCTACTTCGAACGCCTCAAGCAGGAGATCGCCACCCGCGCCCTCCCGGTGAAAATCGAGAAGAAGCCCGAGGCCGCGAAACCCACTCCGCCGCCCTCGGCACCGGCCTCTCAATAAGTCGCCGACCTGCACTCACCCGGCGCTCTTCAAACTGAAGAATCGCCGGGCTCGCTCGGTTACGGGCGCGTCAATCACCTGCGCCGGCGAGCCGGTCTCGATTACGCGACCGGCATCCATGAACACGACCTGAGTTGCCGCCTGGCGGGCGAACTCCACGTCGTGCGTCACGACAACCATTGTCGTGTGCTCGGACGCAAGCTGGCGCATCACCGCCAACACTTCGCCGGTCAATTCGGGGTCGAGCGCGCTGGTCGGTTCGTCAAAAAGCAGCACAGCCGGTTCGACTGCGAGGGCGCGCGCGATGGCGGCGCGTTGCTGTTGTCCGCCTGAGAGCTGGGTCGGATGTGCATCGGCCTTGTCGGCAAGGCCCACGCGATCCAGCAGCGCGAGCGCACGTTTGCGCGCGGCGTCGGCGGAGAGGTGGCGGACGAGGCGGGCGGCGAGGGCGATGTTTTCCCAAACGAGCAAATGTGGAAACAGGTTGAACTGCTGGAAAACCATGCCGACGCGCGCGCGGTGGGCGTTGAGCGCGGCGTCGTCGCGGGGGTTGATTTGGGCGCGTTCGAACAAGACTTCACCGGCGTCGGGCACGACGAGAAAATTGAGGCAGCGCAGCAAAGTGGACTTGCCGGAACCGCTGGGGCCGAGGATGGCGGTGACGGTGCCGGGCGCGACGGCGATCGAGACGGCATCCAGCGCGACAAGGGTGTCGAAGCGTTTGGTCAACCCTCGCGCTTCCAGGACCGGAGTGGTGGCAGGCTCAGGCGGCATGGCGGCGGTAGCGGTTTTCCAAGGCACGCACGCCGAGGGCGACGAGCAAGGTGAGGGCGAGGTAGAAGAACGCGAGGAGCACCAGACTCTCGGTGTAACGGAACGTCGCGCTCTGGTAGAGGCGGGCCTCCTGCGTGATGTCTCGCACCCCGAGCACGGAGACGAGGGCGGAGTCCTTGAGCAGGCAGATGAGGTCGTTGCCCAGGGTCGGGAGCACGCGGCGAAAGGTTTGGGGCAACAGGATGTGCTGGAGGGTTTGCCAGCGGGAAAGCCCGAGCGCGCGGGCCGCCTCGGCCTGGCCGCGCGGAAGGGAGGTGAGACCGCCCCGGAGCGTCTCGGCCTCGAAGGCTCCGTAGGCAAAAGCGAGAGCCGCGATCACCCGGGCGACCATAGGCACGTCCTGCGCGGAGAGTTGCGCACCGAGGGCATTGGCGGCCTCGACGCCGAGCGGCACGAGCACGAAGGCGACGATGAAAATCTGCACCAACACCGGCAGACCCCGCACCACCTGAACGTAAAGGGTGGCGAGCTGGCGAAGCAGTGGGTTTCTGGATACGAGGCCGAGCGCGGAAAAAAGTCCGATGCCAAGCGCCAGCGGGAAAGCGATCGCGGTGACGAGCAAGGTCAGACCGAGACCGTCGAGCAACCGTGATGCGATATCGCGCCACAGCGCATCGGTGACGACGCGCCAGCCGATCAAAACGGCGGCCAATGCCAGCACGAGCAGCCACCACGGCGCGCGGGCCAGCAGCGAGGGGCGTTCGGGGGCGAGGGCGCCGTCGGGACCGATCATGGGCGACGTCTAGTAAACCGGTGCGCCGGGGGGCACAAAATCGGGGGCGAACCACTTGCCGTTGATGCGGGCGAGCGTGCCGTCGGCGCGCATGGCGGCGAGGGCACGATTAACCTCGGCGCGGAGCGGGGAGTTTTTCGGGAAGATGAAGCCGAGGTCCTGGCCCGGGAGACCGCCTTCGAGGAGTTTGAGCTTTTCGCGATTCGTGCCGACATAGCCCTGGCCGCCGACGTCATCAATGAGCACCGCATCGAGATCGGAGTTGAGCAGCGCCTGGATTAGTTCGCCGAAGCCATCAAACGCGACCACGCGGGCGGAGCCGACCAGTGCCTCGGCCTTGGTGTAGTTGGTGTTGCCCTTTTGCGCGCCGACCCGGGCGGCGGGCGAAGCGGCGAAGGTGGTGAGCGAGGTGAAGCGGGCTTCGTCGCGGCGCACGAGAAGGCGTTGGTTCACCGTCATGTAGCCGTCGGAAAAATCCACGACCCGGGCACGCTCCTCGGTGATGGTGATGCCATTGCCCGCGAGGTCGAACTGGCCGGTGGCGATGCCTTGAATCATGGAATCCCACGCGATCTCGCGGAAGGCGGGCGTGAAGTTGAGGCGGCGTCCGAGTTCGGCGGCGATGTCGTAGTCCCAGCCCTCGGCGGCGCGGGTGTCGGTGCGGATGAAGTTGAAGGGAACGTAACCATTCTCCACCGCGAACGTGACCTTGCGGGCGGCGGGGGCAGGCTCCGGCGCGCTGGCGCGCGGGTTGCAGGCAGCGAGCAAAACACTCGCGAGCAAAGGAACGAGGCGGAGGAACAGGCGTGGGCGGTTGAGGGGCGTCACACCCGCATAGATGCAAAGCCCATGCCGCAGCGCAAGCAGGCGCGAACTTAGGGCGTGTCTGGGTTTAAACTCAGTCCGACGGAAGCGTGGAGCCGTGACGACGGGCAGAGTTTAAACCCAGACACGCCTTAGCGAATTTGCTTCTTCAACTCCGCCAGATCGGCCTCGATGCGGGCGAGGGTTGCGGCGGCGGGTGAGTTCGGGAGGACCGCCTTGGTTTCGGCGGTGCTGAGTTCCTGCATGGTCGAGACGATGATACCGATGAAGAGGTTCAAAATCGTGAAGGTGGCGATGACGATGAAGGGCAGGAAAAACGTCCAGGCCCACGGGTGGACCTCCATGACAGGACGCACCATATCCATGGCCCAGCCTTCAAGCGTCATCACTTGAAACAACGAGAACAAACTGGCCCCCAAGGTGCCGAACCACTCGGGGTGCGAAGCGCCGTAGAGCTTGGTCGCGAGCACACCCGTGGTGTAGAAAAAAACCACCATGACTGCCACGACGGCCAGCAGACCCGGAATCGAGTGCAGGAAGGCCGCGACCACCTTGCGCAAAGACGGCACCACGGTGAGAAGGCGCAGCACGCGCAGCACCCGCAGCGAACGCAGGACCGACCAAGGTCCGGCCCCTGGCGCCACGGCGAACCCGATGACCACGAGATCAAAAAGATTCCAGCCGCTCCGCCAGAACAGTCCCCGGTAGGCGGCGAACTTCAGGCCCAACTCGACGCAGAATATGATCAAACACGCCTTATCGAGTATCTTGAGCAAGGGGCCGTAAGCGGCCATCAGGCCCGGGCTTGTCTCCAGGCCCAGGATGGCGGCGTTAAAAATGATCACCGCCACGACAAAGGCCTGCACCCGCCCGGACTCCACCCAGGCGGCGAGCCGCAAGCGCCAGGGCGCGATGTCTGTCTGTTTCTGCAAGCGCAGGAAATCGAGTTCACTCATGATGATTGAAACCTGAAACGGAGACACTCAGGGCCTCCATGCGTCAAGGCTTCGCGCCCGGGAGCGCTGCGATTGGAAACCGCGGGCACGATTCCAAAGTCACGACTGCGAATTGCGAAACGAGCGGAAGCGGCCACACCGGAAGCATGACCCACCTCGAACGAGAAAGCATTGCGATCACCGCCCTCCACGCCGCGTTTGCCGACGGCAATAAATCCGATGCCGAGCGCGAAGCCATCCGCACGCTCGGCGAAGAGCTCGAACTGCCAAACGCCTCCGCGCTCGTCACCCGCGTGCTTTTGAAAAAAGCCCCGCTGGCCGAAGCCACCGCGAATCTGACCAGCCCCGAGGCCCGCACCCTTGCCTACGAAATGGCGGTCAGCATCATCGAAGCCGACGGCCATCGCAACGAGGCCGAGGCCCGTTTCCTCGCGACGCTTTCGGATCTGCTTCAGCTCCCTCCCGCCCAAGCCACCCAACCATTGAAGACTGCGGATGAACTTTCCGACGCCGCCGTGCCACCTCCGCTGCTTCCGGTCGAGCCCAAGGCGGCTCCCGTCGCCGCGAGCGTGGTTCCAACGCCACGTGCCCCCGACCCGGCTCTCGACGGCACCATTCGCAACACCGCCATCCTGGCCGGTGCGATTGAGCTGTTGCCGCAGTCCGTCGCCACCCTCGGTGTGTTGCCGCTGCAAACGCACCTCGTTTACCGGATCGGCCGGCACTACGGCTACACTCTCGATGCCGGCCACGTGAAGGAGTTCATCGGCGTGCTTGGGCTCGGGCTCACCTCGCAGGCCTTCGAAGGCCTGGCGCGCAAGTTCCTCGGCGGACTGGTCAAAAAAGCCGGTGGAGGCCTCGCGGGCGGACTCGCCAAAACCGCCACCGGACCGGCCATCACCTTCGCCACGACCTATGCGATGGGCCAGCTTGCGCAACGCTACTATGCGGGCGGACGCACCCTCTCGTCGCTGCAACTGAAGGAGTCATTTCAACAGCTCTTCGGTGCGGCGCGCACGCAAGGTGAGCGCCTCCTGCCCGAGATCCAGTCACGAGCCAGCGGCCTGAACCTCGCGCAACTCCCGAGTTTGATTCGCGGCATCTGAGCCCGAGGGCCGAAACGCTCAGAGCCCGGCAATGGCGTCGGAGATCACCTCGCAGGCGCGGGCGATCGCGGGGCCTTCGTGGGCGGTGCTGAGAAACCACGCTTCGTAGGCGCTGGGCGGCAGATACACCCCGCCATCGAGGCAGGCGCGGAAGAAGCGGCCAAAGAGCTTGGCGTCGGACGCGAGCGCGGTGGGCATGTCGCGCACCGGAGCCGGATTGAAAAAGAGGCTGAACATGGAGCCGCACTGCGGGGTTTGGAGCGGCAGGCCCTTCGCCTTCGCGGCGGCAGCGGCAGCGGCGCAGACTTGGCGGCCGAGCGCGTCGAGCCGCGCGTAGGGCTTCACTTCGTCGAGCAGGCGGAGCTGCGCGATGCCGGCCGCGAGCGCGAGCGGGTTGCCCGAGAGCGTGCCGGCCTGATACACCGGCCCGAGCGGGGCGAGGTGGTCCATGATCTCGGCGCGTCCGCCAAAGGCACCGACGGGCAGGCCGCCGCCGATGATTTTACCGAGGCAGGTGAGATCGGGCACGATGGCCTCCAGCTCCTGCACGCCGCCGCGCGAAAGGCGGAAACCGGTCATGACCTCATCGAAAACAAGCACAGTTCCCGCGCGGGCGGTGGCGGCGCGGACGTGTTGCAGAAAGCCGGGCTCGGCGCGGATGAAGCCGACATTGCCGATGTAGGGCTCGAGGATGACAGCGGCGATCTGGCCGGGATTGGCGGCAAAGGCGGCGTCGAGCGCGGCGGGGTCGTTGAAAGGCAGGACCACCGTTTCGCGGGCGAAGGCGGCGGGCACGCCGGCGCTGTCGGGGTGACCATGGGTGAGTGCGCCGGAGCCGGCGGCGACGAGCAGCGAGTCGGAGTGGCCGTGGTAGCAACCGGCGAACTTGATGATCTTGTCGCGCTTGGTGAAACCACGGGCGAGGCGCACGGCGGACATGGTGGCCTCGGTGCCACTGCTGCACATGCGGACTTTTTGAATCGAAGGGAAAAACGAGACAATGAGCTCGGCCATCTCGACCTCGTAGGGATTGGGCGTGCCGAAGGACGTGCCGCGCTCGAGCGCGTCGGCGATGGCGGCCTTGATGCGCGGGTGGTTGTGCCCGTGGATGGCGGGACCCCAAGTGCAGACGAAATCAACGAGCTCGCGACCGTCCACGGTGGTAAGCGTCGCGCCCTGCGCCGAGCGGGTGAAAAACGGCGCGCCGCCGACGGAGCGGAAGGCGCGAACGGGAGAGTTGACCCCGCCAGGGATGAGCTGCTGGGCGCGGGCGAAGAGTTGTTCGGAAGCGGGGGCGGACATGGGGCGGTTGCGGAAGGGAACGCGAACGGTCAGGCGACGCGAAGCACGGCGTAAGATTTTTTGCCCTTACGGAGCAGGATGTATTTGCCAAAGAGAAGATCGGCGGCGCCCAAGACGCGGGCCGGTTGAGCCGGATCGCTCTTGGTGTTGTTCACGTAAGCCCCGCCGGCCTCGATGGATTTTCGGGCGTTGCCTTTCGAGGTTTCGAGGCCGGTGAGCACGAGAGCCTCGGTGAGGGGGAAACCGGGGTCGGCGAGGCGGGCGGCGTCGAGCGGGAAAGTCGGAATTTCGCCGACGACGTCGAGAAACAATTCTTCTGTCGCATCGCCAATCTGGCCACCAAACAGAATCTCGCTGGCTTTGATCGCATTCACCCACGCGGCATTTCCGTGGACTAGTTTCGTGACCTCTGCCGCCAGCGCCCGGTGCGCTTCCCGGGCGCCGGGGTTGGCGGCGTGGGCGGCCTCGAGCGGCTCGATTTCGGCGCGGGTGAGGAAGGTGAATTTGCGCAGGTATTCGCAGACCTTGGCGTCCTCGGTGTTCACGAAAAACTGGTAGAGCTTGTAGGGGCTGGTGCGGGTTGCATCGAGCCAGACGGCGCCGCCGGCCGTCTTGCCGAATTTGGTGCCGTCGCTCTTGGTGATGAGCGGAAAGGTCCAGCCAAACGCGGTGGTCTCGGAGCCGAGTTTTTTGCGGATCAGGTCGGTGCCTGCGGTAAGGTTGCCCCACTGATCGGAGCCGCCGATCTGGAGTTCGCAGCCGAAGGTCTGGCGGAGGTGCAGGAAATCGTAGGCCTGCAACAACTGGTAGCTGAACTCAGTGTAGCTAATGCCGCT
Source organism: Opitutaceae bacterium (assembly GCA_027488595.1). GTDB lineage: Bacteria > Verrucomicrobiota > Verrucomicrobiia > Opitutales > Opitutaceae > IMCC26134_A. Next base: position 12,229 of record JAIYBI010000319.1, read on the forward strand.
GTCGCCTTCCATGCGGGATTTCACCGAATCCTTCGCAAGCATGACGTTCAGCGAAAAATACTTTCCGACGTCACGGAGAAAATCGAGGAAACTGATCGGCGCGATCCAGTCGGCGTTGTCCACCAGGCGCGCTGGATTGGCGGCGACGGTGAAGTCGAGCAGGCGGGCGAGCTGGGCCTTGATGCAGGCGATGTTGTGGGCGAGCTGTTCGCGGGTGAGAAGGTTGCGCTCGGAGGAGCGGCCCGAGGGATCACCGACCATACCGGTGGCACCGCCCGCGAGGGCGATAACGTGGTGCCCGCCGCGCTGGAAACGAGCGAGCGTGAGCTGCCCCATCAAGTGGCCGACATGGAGCGAATCCCCGGTGGGATCGAAACCGCAATAGACCGTGATCGGCGCGCCGGTGGCGAGGCGGGCGCGGAGCCCCGCGAGGTCGGTGCAGTCGGCAAGCAGGCCGCGCCATTGCAAATCATCAATAAGGTCGGAGGCAGTGGACATGGTTTGAAAGAGGGACGTGGAGAACGGGAAAAGCCTGTTACAAGGCAAGGAAATCAACGCCTTGGCAAAGCTGGATTCGAGCGTGCGCTGAGCTCGTTCCGAATCATCGCGACGCATCGTGGAAAGAATCGTGCATCCGGCACGACTCTAGCAACGAAGACGTCCGATGCAAAAACCCGATCCGCTCAGTTGTGTGATGATGGCCCTGGTGGGCGCGATGTGGGGACTGCACGGGCCGGCGATCAAACTCGCCTTTGCCGCCGGGTTTACCTTTCCGCAGCTCGTGCTGGGCGAATACCTGGTCGGTTCGCTGGTCTTCGGCGCCGCTGTGCTCTGGCAACGAGCGCGCATCCCCACCGACCGGCGCTTCTGGTCCATCCTGCTGACCGCCGGTGTGATCGGCTGCGGAGTGCCTCTCTTTCTTTTTTGGGCCTACCAACTCGGCCCGGTGCCCATCGGGGCCACGTTGTTGTTTCTCTACGTGCCATTCACCCAGTTGATCAACTTCATCGTCACTCGAAAGCCGCCCTCGGGCCGCGAACTGCTCTCTGCCGCGCTTGTGATCGGCGGCGCGGCGGTGGCGGCAAACTTCCTCGACGCCGCGAACGCCGCCAATCTTCGCGGCGCGCCCTTCGCGGTGCTGGCGGCGCTGTGTTTCGCCTCGTTCTTCGTGCTCACCTCGCGGCTCGGTTGGGATGCGACGCCTGCCTTGCGCTCGCTGGTCTGCTGCGTCGTCTCGGGAGTGATGATGCTGATCATCGCAGCTGGAGCCGGTTGGTCGCTGGTGCCGAACGTTCCGGTGTTTGCGACCGCGTTCTTCTGGATTCTCGGACTGGGCGTTTTCGGCCAGGTGATTCCGGTTTTTTTGATGGTGCATTTCGGCCCACGAACCGGGAGCGCCCTCGGGTCCATCCTGACCTCGACGGAGCTTCCGGTCGCCGTGCTGACCGCGAATCTGTTGCTTGGAGATAAGATAGGCCCTGCCCAGATTACCGGGGTCGTGCTGGTGCTTGCCGGCATTGCCCTGCCCCATCTCCGCCGCAGTCCGCCGCCCACGGCACCCGTTGGAATGTGAGCTGCTAACGATTTCAACATGACTTCATCCACACCGTTCCCCGCCGATCTTCCCCGTTACGAATCCCTCGGCCTCGGCGCGGCGCAGAGCGAACTGGAGCAATTCGACCACCTCACGGCCTACCGCCAGCTTGGGCCGATTTATCAACTGACATTTCGAGGCGAGACCTGGGTGGCGATCGGCGGCATGGAGGCCAACGAGGCCGCTTGGCGAAACCCCGACCAATGGGACTACCACGAGGCGCTGCCGCCTTTTCGCGAGTTGATGGGGCCGAGCCACGTCACCCAACTCGACGGCGAGCCGCACCGGCGGAAGCGCCGCAACCTCAAACCCGGCTTCGCCATGAGCGCGGTTTTCGGGCTCATCCCCGCCATTGATCACTCGGTCGCGGGCGATCTCCGCGCCGCCGCCGGGCAATCGCTTCGTCTCCACGATTTCTTCATGCTCGCGCTCACCCGCGCCAACAGCCGCACCCTGCTGCGCTGCGATTTCGACGACGTGACGGCGGCGACCTTCATCCGCTTTGAGGAGCATTTTATTCGCGGCACCTCGATGGGCGAAGCCCGCCACGCCTACTACGCCCTGCCGGGCTTTGTTGCGGACCGCGCGGCGGTGTTCGCCTTCCTCGGTGAGCTGGTGGACCGTCGCCTCGCCGGAGAGTCGGCAGGAGACAACTTTGACGCCATGATCGCCGAGCGTCGCGAACGCGGCGAAACCCTCGACCGCGCCGAACTCATCCCCGAAGCCTATCTGCTGCTGATGGCCGGAACGGGAAACACCGCCAAACTCCTGAACTGCGGCCTGCAAAACCTTTCCCAAGATCCCGCGTGGCTCGCCCGTCTGACGGCCGAGCTCGCGGACTACACGCCCGAGAAGTTCCTCGGCGGCATGGGTGCCTTCCCCTTGCTCAAGGCCACGCTGCTGGAGATCGAGCGCCTCTTCCCCGCCGCGCCCGTGCTCGCGCGGGTCGTTGCGGAGCCGTTTACCTTCAACGGCTACACCCTCGAAAAAGGCACGAAGGTGCTCCACCTCCAGACCCTTCCCCACTTCCTCGACGAAATCTACGCCGACCCTTATCGCTTCGACCCCGCGCGCTGGATTGACCGCGAGTATCCCAAAAAAGCCCAGGGCACCTACGGCGGCAGCACCCACCTCTGCCTCGGCATCAATCTCGTGCGCCTTCACATGCCCGTCGTCGTGGCCAACCTCCTGCGCGACTACCGCCTCGAACTCGGCGAACAACCCCGCATCACCGTGAACGTGAACTACGGCGTGCCGCAGGTTGCCGACCTGATGGCCCGTTTCGAACCTCTAAGAGCCGCCGTCTAAGCATGGAGAACCCCACGCCTTCCTACCGCGCCACGCCTGACTTCGCCGCCTGGGTGCGAGCTTTGCCCAAAGCCGAGACCCATCTGCATCTCGAGGGTGCCACGCCCCTCGAATTACTGGCCGCCGCATCCGGATTGACCGCATCCCCGCCACGCATCCCCGCCTTTTGGCATCCTGATTTTCGCTACACCAGCTTCGACCAATTCGAGGCACTCTACGTGTCAGACGTGATGCCTTTCTACAACACCGCGCAACGCTACCACGACGCCGCCAAGGCCGTGCTCGCGACCTGCGTTGCGCAGGGTTGCCGCTACGTGGAAACCAGTTTCCACCTCCCCGGGCTGGCCTTCGCCGGGCTCGACGGCCCCGAGGTGCTCGCCGCCCTTCGCGCCGCCGTTCCGCCCGGCCTGCACGTGCGCTTCTTCGGCGGCATGTGCCACAACGACTACGCTGCGCACCATGCGCTCATCAACGCCTCCCTCGACTGGGACGGTCTCGATGGCCTCGACCTGCATGGCCCCGAATACCTGCCCATGGAGCCCTGGACGGCCGCCATCTGGGAACGAGCCCGCGCCGCCGGAAAGTTCACCAAGGCCCACGCCGGCGAGTTCATGCCCGCAAGCTACGTGGACTGGGTGCTCGATCATCTCAAAGTCACCCGTATCGAGCACGGCGTGCGCAGCATCGAGTCCCCTGCCCTCGTGCAACGCCTCATCTCCGAAGGCATCACCCTCGATGTGTGCCCCATCAGCAATCTCAAGCTGGCCGTGCAAGGCATCCCCACGATGCGCGAGCACCCGATCCGGCGGCTTTTCGATGCCGGCGTGAAAGTCACGATCAGCACCGACGACCCCTACTTTTTCGGCAACCGCCTCGAGGAGGAATACTTCGCCCTGCACCAAGACCTCGCCTTCACCCGCACGGAGCTTGTCCAGGTCGCGCGCAACGGCATCGAAGTCGCCCTGCTTGATCCTGCGGAAAAGAAGACGATCCTCGCGGAGCTCGATACGTTCAGATGACCGGCGTGTCCTTGCTCTTCACCATCAGAAACGAAGGGAGAATCAGCATCGTCGCGGCCATCGTCGCATAACCGGCGACCCACTTCCAGCCGGGCTGCAACAGCCCGACCACGTCGCCCGTCACATAGCCGAAGGTGTGGATCAAACCGACCGACGCGCAAAGGCCTCCGACCAGAAACCAAAGCGCCGCCTGCCGAAACTTTTGGTCAATGATCGCCACCGTCGCCGCCGCCA
>JAIYBI010000546.1 GCA_027488595.1 Opitutaceae bacterium
CCCTCCGACGCCATCTGGTCGAGGTTCGGCGTGGGAATTCCCTCGGCGCCGTAGCAGCCCAAATCGCCAAAACCCAAATCATCCGCATAAAGGATCACGATATTCGGAGGCCTCGGCGTCGCACTAGGCGGCAGGGGTGCGGGGATTGGTGCGGAGGAGTTCATCGGGTTGGCAGCGTGGGCAGGCAACGCGGCTGCAATGGCGAGCAGTCCGGTCAGCACAACCCCAAGCGACCTGAGGTGGGGCGATAGGGCGGGAAGGGGCATGAGTCAGTGCGCAACGGGGGTATTTAGGGTCGGGGAACCAAACGAAAACCTAAAGTTTTTGTTTGAGATTTGTCCGTAAATGCATTTGAGTAGTCAACACAAAAACACTCCCTCCGAGTCCGGGTTTGCAAAGCGGGCATTGTCTAAACGCCAAATGCCCGTCCGTTTACCAAGCCTCAGTCTTCCGCAGTTACCGTTCCCGTTCGAACCCCCGCCCCCGTGCCCGTCCCCGTTTCCCCGATGCCCCCCACCCTTCCGAATACGAATCGCTGCGTGAGCGTCCTCGCCCTTGCGCTCTGCCTCTGCAACAGCCTGCTTTCAAGCGCGGCCTCAAACCCGACTACGGCGGTCGCCCCTCAAGTCCCCGTTGCAACGGTCAAGGTCTCGGGCGATGCCGAGCTTAAAACAACCAGCGACGCCGGCCTCGTTCTGCGCCTTGAAAAACCCTCGGGCCGAGCCGTAATCGAGTTTAACTACACCGCACGTCCTCTCGACCTTTCGGCGTTTCGCGACCTCGCCCTTCGATCGAACAACCGCACCTCGGCCGAGCTCGATATCCTCATCACCGGGGTCACCGATAAAGACTCCTACAGCAGCCGGGCCCAAACGCGATTCTTGGTGCGGCCGGGCGAAGAGATAAATCTATGTGTGATGATGGCCCGGCCGCAATTGCCTAAAGACCATCCGTTCGTCCAACGACTCGGCAACCTCTTCGCCTTTCCTTGGGGCCACCAACGTCACTGGCAGCACTTGGACGCCGACGCAATTCGTCGCGTGACCGCCCAAGTGGACTGGGCGGGCGTGAAGCCCGGGCAGACGATCACGCTCAGCCGCCCGTTCGGCTCGGGAACCTACTCGGTTGATCCCGCACTGCTCGAAACCCTCCCGATGCCCCTCGTCGACGAATTCGGGCAGGATCGTTCGCAAACCTGGCCCGGGAAAGTGCAGCGCCTCGAGGACCTGCGCGAAGACGCAGCTAAAGAGACCGCCCTCGTCGCATCGCTCACCCGCCCCCGTGGCGAACACGACCGCTTTGGCGGCGATACCCGCGGCCCGAGCCACAAGGCCACGGGGTTCTTTCGCGTCGAGAAGATTGATGGAAAATGGTGGTTCATTGACCCCGAGGGTCACCTGTTTTGGTCACTGGGGGTGAACTGCGTCGCCACCACCTCCGGCACCCGCGTCAAAGGGCGCGAGGCACTGTTTCCAGCGTCGGCGCACGGCAGGGTGGATATCAACCACTACGAGGAAAACGTGAAACAAAAACACCAGGGGAAGGACTGGCGCAAGGGGCACGCCGACGTCACGCTCGCACGCATGATGGACTGGGGTTTCAACACCGTCGGTGCCTGGTCCATGCAAGAGCTATCCGCCGCCCGCCGGGTGCCCTACACGTTGATCATCCACGTGGGCTACCAGCGCATCGGCAGTAACAAGAAAATCGCCGACCCCTACTCCGATGAATTCAAAAACGACCTCGAGCGAAACCTCGCCGAGCTCGCCGCCCTGCACGCCAGCAGCCCGTGGTTAATCGGTGTTTTCATTGATAACGAGCTCGAATGGAAAACCGGCAACGCGCTCGCCGAGGAAGTCCTGGGCAGCGCGCCCTACACACCCTCCCGGCTCGCACTCCTCGCCTTTCTCCGAGGGCGCTACCAGAGTCTCGAAGCCCTTAACCAGGCCTGGGGCAGCTCGTATGGCTCCTTCGATTCCGTTCGGCCGCAAGCAGACGCCAAGGAGAAATCCGCATATCAGCGAGACATGAGTGATTTCCTCACCGTCTTCGCCGACACCTATTTCGCCGCCTGCGCCGCGGCCATGGATAAACACTTCCCCAACCACCTCTACCTCGGGTGCCGCTTTCATGTCCTGAACCCGATCGTCACCGCCGCCGCCTCCAAGCATTGCGACGTCCTCAGCGTCAATGCCTACCGCTATGGCGTGTCCGACCTCGCCCTCGTCACGGCCGTGGACAGGCCGTATTTGATCAGTGAATACCATTTCGGCACCCGCGACTACGGCGTTTGGGGCGTGGGCCTCACCTGGGCCGCCGACGCCCGCAACCAGTCCGACCTGGTCCAGGCCTACCTCTCCGACGCCCTCCGCCATCCCAACCTCATCGGTGCCCACTGGTTTGCCTGGGCCGGCCAGGCTGTGACCGGCCGCGACGATGGAGAGAACTTCGGCGTCGGACTCGTTACCATCGTTGACCGCCCGGAGGATACCTTGGTGAAAGCGTTCACCGACGTCGCCGAAGCGCTCTACGACTACCGGCTCGCACCCAAGCCCACCCGCATCGGCGCACCCGAAGCTCCTTAATCCGCCCCGCCCCACGCGCCATGCGACTCTACCCCAAACTCACCCTCGCACTCATCGCCCTTGCCTGCGCTTGCGCCGCCCTCCCCTCCGTGGCCTTCGCAAAGGAAGGCGCGCGCGCCGCCCCCAACATCATCGTCATAATGACCGATGACCAGGGCTACGCCGATGTCGGCTTCAACGGCTGCAAAGACATTCCCACTCCCAACATGGATCGCATCGCCACCGGCGGCGTGGTCTTCACTGCGGGCTACGCCCCGTTCACCGTCTGCGCCCCCAGTCGCGCCGGCTTCCTCACCGGGCGCTACCCGCAGCGCTTCGGCTTCGAACGCAACACCGCCTGGCAGCCGGGCAATCCCACCACCGGCCTCGCCGCCCAGGAGACGACGCTCGCGGCGGCGCTCCGCCCTGCCGGTTACAAATCCGGCGCGATCGGCAAGTGGCACCTCGGTGCGCACGAGAACTTTCATCCGCTGAATCGCGGTTTCGACGAGTTCTACGGGCACCTCGGCGGCGGTCATTGTTACTTCCCGGAAGAGTTGACGATCCAGCACACCAAGGAGGCCCGCAACGAGCCCGATAGCTACCGCACCTGGATATCCCGCGGCTTCGAGCCGGTGCGCACCGAGCGCTACCTCACCGAGGAATTCACTCGCGAGGCCCTCGACTTCGTGCGCCGCCAAAAGGACAACCCGTTCTTTCTCTACCTCGCCTACAACGCCCCCCACGCCCCGCTCCAAGCCCCGGCGGAGGAGATCGCCAAGTTCGCCCACATCAAAAACGAAAAACGTCGCACCTACGCCGCGATGGTCAGCGTCGTTGACCGCGGCGTCGGCCAACTCCTCGACCTGCTCGACGAACTGAAGCTCACCGACAACACCCTCGTCGTTTTCACGGTTGATAACGGCGGATCAGTCGGCGCCATCGCGGCCAACAACGGTAAACTCCGCGGCGAGAAGGGTTCGCCCTTCGAAGGCGGCTTCCGCGTGCCGCTCGCCATCCGCTGGCCGGGCAATTTTCCCGCCGGCGCGACCTTCGAGCAGCCCGTCTCCTCGCTCGACGTCTTCGCAACCATCGCCGCCGCCAACAAGATTCCCGCCCACCCGGAGCGCCCGCTCGATGGCGTGGATTTGCTGCCCTACGTGAACGGCAAAAAAACCGGTGCGCCCCACGAGCGCATTTACCTCCGGATGTTCGACAGCGGCGCCTACGCGATGCGCGAGGGCGATTTCAAGATCGTGCAGCCCAAGAAGGCCGGCGCTCCGGCCCTCTTTCACTTGGCGAAGGATATCTCTGAGCGCACCGACCTCTGCACTCAGGACGCCGAGCGCTTCACCGCCATGCAGGCCACTTATCAGCTCTGGAACGCCCAGCTAATCGAGCCCGTGTTCCCCGGCCTCGACATGCGCGAGTGGCAGAAAGCGGAAACTCCCGCCAAGCCCAAAACCACCTCTACCCCACCCCAAGAATGAACTTTTACACCAAGCACTCGCGCGCCCTCGCCGCGCTTACGATCTCCCTGCTCGGCTTTACCTCAGAGGCGCTGGCGAAGGAAGGTGACGCCCGCAAGGCCCCCAACGTCATCATCATCATGGCCGATGAAATTGGCTACGGCGATCTGGGCATCAGCGGCACCACCAGCATCCCCACCCCCAACATTAACCGCATCGCCGCCGGCGGTGTCATCTGCACCAGCGGCTACGTGTCCCATATGGTGAGCTCCGCGAATCGCGCGGGTCTGCTCACCGGTCGCTACCCGAGTCGCTTCGGCTACGAACGCTCGGTGGCGTGGCGCCCGCAAGATCCCTCGGTCGGCCTGCCCACGACTGAGAAAACCCTCGCCGAGGCACTGCGTCCTCTCGGCTATAAATCGGGCCTCATCGGCAAATGGCACCTCGGGGCCA
>JAIYBI010000116.1 GCA_027488595.1 Opitutaceae bacterium
ATAGCCGCGGCCGTAGCCGGTGGCCTGCTCCTGGAGTTTGCACTCGCCGGCCTGATCGCAGATAGGGCAGTCGAGCGGGTGGTTGATGAGGAGAAACTCCATCACACCCTCGCGGGCGTCCTTCACCATGGGCGAGGAAGTTTTGACGTGGAGGCCGGGGGAAACAGTGGTGCCGCAGCCGATCTGCGGGCGGGGAATCCAGTTGATCTTCTGCTTGCCGGTGGCGGGGTCGATGACGGGCGCCTTGGTGGCGGGATCGAACGCGGGTGTGCCCATCTCGATCATGCACATGCGGCAATTGCCGGCCACCGAGAGCTTCGGGTGGTAGCAGTAGTGCGGCACGTCCTTCTGGAGCAGCTTGGCGGCCTCGATGACGTTGGTGCCCTTGGGCACAGCGAGGTCCACGCCGTCGATGTTGACGGTGACGAGGTCGGGTTTGGGAGCGGCGATCATTGCTGAAAGGGAGGCGGTTGAGCGGATGCTTTAGACGAGGCTGAGGCGGTCGGCGGGGAGGGTTTTCTTGGCCTCGGGGTAGGCTTCGAACTCGTCCTTGAACTTAATGAGGAAGCTCTGGGTCGGCCAGGAGCAGGCCTCGCCGAAAGCGCAGATGGTGCGGCCGGGGATCTGGTCGGCGACGCTCTTGAGCAGGGCGGCGTCTTCCTTGCGGGCGTCGCCGTGGACCATGCGGGAGCTGATTTTTTTCATCCAGAGGGAGCCTTCGCGGCAGGGCGTGCACTGGCCGCAGCTCTCGTGCTGGTAGAAGGCATTGATGTTGGCGAGGGCCTCGACCATGTTGACGGTGTCGTCCATGACAATGACGCCGCCGGAGCCGCCCATGGAGCCGATCATCGCGAGCGAATCGAAATCCATCGGCACATCTTCCACGCCCCAATCGTAATCCACCATGTCGGCGCCGACCTTGCGTTTGCCCTTATAGCGCTCGCCGAAGCGCAGCACCTTGGCGGAGGAACCGCCGGGGATGACGGCTTTAAACGTGCGGCCGGGGAGCGGACCGCCGCAGACCTCGTTGAGGAGTTGGCCCATGGTGATGGTGCCGGCGGGGAACTCGTAGTAACCGGGGCGCTGCACGTGGCCGGAGACGCAGAAGATGCGGGTGCCGGTGTTGCCGGGGGTGCCGATCTTGGCGTATTCGGCGCCGCCTTGCTGCACGATGTGCTTCACGTGACAGAGGGTCTCGACGTTGTTCACGATCGTCGGGCACTGGTAGAGGCCGAGCACGGCGGGAAAATACGGGGGCTTGATGCGCGGGTTGGCGCGTTTGCCTTCGAGTGATTCGATGAGACCGGTCTCTTCGCCGCAGATGTAAGCGCCGGCGCCGCGATGGACGAAAATCTCGCAGGAGTAAGCGGTGCCGAGAATGTTGGGGCCGACGAGGTTTTTGGCGCGGGCCTCGGCGATGGCTTTTTCCAAAATGCGGGCGCCCTCGGGCATCTCGCCGCGGATGTAAATGTAGGCCTGCTTAACATCGTTGGCGAAGCAGGAGATCATCGTGCCCTCGATCAGCTGGTGCGGATCCTGGTGCATGATGTAGCGGTCCTTGAAAGTGCCGGGCTCGGACTCGTCGGCGTTGACGATGAGGTAGATCGGCTTGCCGGACTTGCGGTCAACCAGGGACCACTTGAAACCGCAGGGGAAACCGGCGCCGCCACGGCCACGCAGGCCGGATTTCTTAACTTCTTCGCGGAGGTCTTCCGGTTTCTGGGTGACGGCTTTCTTCAAGACCTCGTAGCCACCATTGCGCAGGTAGCAGTCAATGTCGTTGGAGTAACCGGGCTCGTCTATGTGCTGGAAGATGAGGCGGTGTTGGGCGGGAGCGGGCATGGCGATGAGCGTGAGGGTTACTTGCGGGCGGCGGCCTCGGCGCGGATTTGCGCGGAGATCTGCTTCACCCTGGCGGCGTCCACCTTCTCGTGGAGAGTCTCGTCAATGAGCACGACGGGGGCGGTGCCGCAGGACGCGAGGCACTCGACGAAATCAACTGTGACCTCGCCGTCGGGGGAGGTGGCGCCGAGGGTGGTGTTGAACTCTTTCTGGAAGTTCTCGCAGGTCTTGTAACCGCCGAGAAGGGCGCAGGAGAGGGTGCGGCAGACCTTGATGTGGCGGCGGCCGATTGGGGCGCGGCGGAACATCGGGTAGAAGGTAACGACCTCGAGCACGTTGATCGGCTGGAGTTCGAGTTTTTGTGCGATCCAGAGAATGGCGTCCTCGGATATGTAGCCGGCGTCCTCTTGAATGAGATGGAGGAGCGGGAGCGTGGCGCTGCGCTTGACCGGATAGTGCGTAATGACTTCGTCAATACGCGCGAGGGTTTCGGGCTTGAGATTCACGGAAGGCGAAGAGGTGGGCGTGGACATGCGGGCGGCGGGTCGGCTGGGCTGGTGTTTACCGGTCGCACTCGCCCATCACGAAGTCGAGGGACCCGAGGATGGAGACGACGTCGGAGACGAGGTTGCCCTGGCAGACCTTGGGCAGGATGGAGAGATTGCAGAAGGAAGGGCCGCGGATTTTTAGGCGGTAGGGCACGCCGCCGCCCTTGCTGACGATGAAGAAACCGAGCGCGCCCTTGGGGTTTTCGGCCTCGAAATAGACCTCGCCGGCGGGCATTTGCGGACCCTCTGTGACGATCATGAAATTGTTGATGAGCTCCTCCATGGAGGTGAGGACCTTCTCCTTGCGCGGGGCGAAGATGCGCACGGCGTCCTTCGCATACCAATCGCCGCCGGGGAAGTTTTTGATCGCCTGCTTGATGATGCGCACGGACTGGCGCATCTCCTCGCCGCGACAGAGGTAGCGGTCGTAACAGTCGCCTTTCGAGCCGACGGGAATGTCGAACTCGTATTGCTCGTAGCCGGAGTAGGGCTTGGCCTTGCGCAGGTCGAAGTCCACGCCGGAGCCGCGCAGATTGGGGCCGGTGAGGCCGTAGCCAATAGCGTCTTCCTTGGAGATAACACCCACGCCGATGGTGCGATCCATGAAGATTTTGTTACGGGTGAGGAGTTTGAGAATCTCCTCCAGGATGGGCAGGAACTGGTCGCAAAACGCATCCACGTTGGCGTTCCAACCTTCGGGCACGTCGCGGGCGAGACCGCCGATGCGGCTGTAGCTGGTGGTGAAACGCGCGCCGGTGAGATCCTCGAAGAGTTTGTAGAGCTTCTCGCGCTCGGTGAACGAATACAGGAACACCGACCACGCGCCGACATCAATGCCATAGGCGCCGAGACCGAGCAAATGCGCGGAGATGCGGGCCATCTCGGAGGTGATGACGCGGATGGCTTGGCAACGGGGCGGCACCGTGAGGTTGGCGAGCTTCTCGACCGCGATGGCGTAGGCGGCGTTGTTGGCCAGCGGGGCGAGGTAGTCCAACCGGTCCGTGTAGGGCACGAACTGGTTGTAGGTCATGTTTTCGGCGATCTTCTCGTCACCACGGTGCAGGTAGCCGAGGACGGGGTCGCACTTAGTCACTATCTCGCCGTCGAGTTCCAGGGACAGGCGCAACACGCCGTGGGTCGAGGGATGGGACGGGCCCATCGCGAGCGACATTTTTTCGGTCTGGAATTCGGGGGCCTCGGTGGCGGCGGCGGCCTTGGCGGCGCTGTCGGGGAAGGCGTAATCGGTGGGCATCGTCGAAAAGGGAAAGAGGGAGGGGATCGTCGCGGCTTAGAGCGCGGCGGGTTTGTTGGAGCGCTCATTCCAGCTCTCGTCCTTGGCGCTGGGTTCGGCGTCGGTCATGTTCATCTCGCCGACGGAGGCGACGAAGGGGCCGCCCATCATCGGAGCGGGCGCGGCGGTGGCCTTGGTTAACTCGCCGACTTCGAGGTCGGGCAGCGGCGTATCAATGCCGGCCAGCGGGAAATCCTTGCGGAGCGGATGGTGCGGATAGCCATCCCACATGAGAATACGGCGCAGATCGGGGTGGCCCTCGAAACGCACGCCCAGCAAGTCAAAGGTCTCGCGCTCGTGCCAGTTTGCGCCGGCCCAGAGGTGACTGATGGTCGGTGCAACCGGCTCGGTGTCGCTCACACAAGCGGCCACGACGCGCACGTAGTTGTGCTTGGTGGTTGAGAGCAGATGCCAGACGACGGAGAAGCGCGGCGTTGCCTCCACACCCCAATCCACGGCGGTGACGTCCACCAGGAAATCAAAAGCCTGAGTGTCGCGCAAATTGGTCAAAACCGCTACCGCATCGGCCATGGGCACGTTGATGGCCGGATGATCGAGAGTCGGACGGGCCGAAGCGGCGGGGAACTGGGATTGGACGGCGGTGAAGACGTCGGCGGGCGCGGTCATGGGCGGCGAAAGTGTGAAGGATGGCTAGGCGGGAGGGAGCGGCGAAATTCGGAAGTGTTGGGTGGGTCCGGAAATCAGAGAAGATCTTTGGTCGTGCCGGGGCTCTTCTGAACCTTGGCCTGGAGCTTGATCAAGGCGTCGAGCAAGGCCTCGGGTCGCGGTGGGCAGCCGCTGATATAAACGTCTACCGGGACGATGCGATCCACACCCTGCAAAGTCGCGTAGCTGCGATACATGCCGCCGGAGCTGGCGCAGGCACCCATGGCGATCACCCACTTCGGCTCGGCCATTTGGTCATAAATACGGCGAACATGCGGGGCCATCTTGTAGGTGACGGTGCCGGAGACGATCATTACGTCCGACTGACGGGGGGAAAACCGGAAAACCTCGGCACCGAAGCGGGCAATATCGAAACGGCTGGCGGCGCTGGCCATGAGCTCGATGGCGCAGCAAGCGAGACCCATCGGCATGGGCCACATGGAGTTGGCGCGAATCCAGTTAATAACCGCATCGGCGCGCGTGACGACCAAGTCGCCCTCGATCTTGCTATTGTAGGCCAGCTCGGTGTTTGGAGATACCATGATGGGAGGTCGCGTGGTCGGTTTGTTTTGACTCGTAAAAGGCCGGACCGTAGCACCGGGGTAGGGTCGCGCAAGAAGCTTTTCCCAATAGTGACGCCACGATAAGATACGAGGGCGACATGCATAAGACGAGCCATGCAAAGTCGGTGCCCGTTACCGAGATTCGGCAGGATTCGCGATTTTCGCCGTTGACCTGAGCGGGTGGCACCTCCTTTCCTGACCCCTCGCCGTTTACCGGACGCCCAGTGCAACCGGTAAAGTGCGTCACCTGGAGAGGTGGCAGAGTGGTCGAATGCGCTCGCTTGGAAAGCGTGTGTAGGGCAACCTACCGAGGGTTCGAATCCCTCCCTCTCCGCCAGTTTTTACCTCTGACGGACCGAGGCCGGCCGCAGATTCGCCATTCAAGGCGGTGAGTTTAACCTGAACTCCGTCTCACCACCCGTGCTCCATCTCGAAAGCCAGCCGCATCAGGTCGGCGCAATACGGGAACCCTCCGTATTGCTCGGCCAACTCCAGATACGTCGTCGCCTGCATCTTCCGCCCCAGCTCCGAAGTCAGATGAAAACATAAACCGCTCGCGTTGAGTTCCAGCGCGAAAAGCTTCCCGTCTGGCAGGCGCCGCGCCACATCCACACCCATCAGGGGAATCTCCGGGAATGCCGCCGCCGCCCGCTCCGCGAACGCGATCACCTCGTGGTCATAGGGATCTCTGAACTCGCAACCCGTCCCGGTCGAGACCACTGACACTCCCGATCGCGCCCGAAAATCCCCGTCTGGCGGCAGCTCCCGTCCTTCCGCTTTCCGCCCTTCCACCCTCCAGCGATAGATCGCTTTGCCGAACAACACCCCCACGCGATAGCTTACCGGTTGCGGGCCCGTGTAGATAAACTCCTGCACCAAGGGAGCCGAGTGAGTCTTGCTAAACTCCACATAAATCGGCTCAGCCTTCACACCCGCCGTCTTCTGCACCCGCACGCAAGCCCCTCGCAAACCCTTGTCCGGCTTCACCACCACGTAGCGCCCGAACTCCGCCTCCGTCACTTTTTCGCCCGGTCGCAACACCCGCCAGCGCGGCACCGCCACGCCCGCCCGCTCCAGTCCCGCCATCTCCTCCGACTTGGGCATGCCCCGCCCGCAAACCAGCTCCGCGAAGTCGCGTATTTTTCCCGGAGCCGGATGCATGTCCAACACCCGCCGGGGGGCGAGCCACGGGAGGTATAGCACCACCTTGCGCAGGATCTGCGTTCGCACCGCTCCCGTCGCAAAACCCGGCGCGCGCAAGCGCAGCCACGAAGCGATCGGCGCAAGGTCGCGCTCCACCAAGCCCGCATTACCCGACACCAAGGCCAGCCCGCCCGTCCATCTTGCCCGCCAAGGCCTGCACCCCGCCACCCCGCCCGCTTCCGGCAGACTCAACGCCACCGCCAGCGGCGAGGTCCGCGCCTCGGCCTTAGGCAAAGCCGCCCCCGTCACCAAGCTCAGCCCAGCCCGCAAAGCTCCCTCCGTCACCCTCCCCGCCGGCGACGCCGCGAGCTCCGGCTCCGCCCGCAACCAGCGTAAAAAATCCAAGGCCGCCCAGCGCGTCCCGTCTCGTCCAAAATCGAGCGCACTCAATTTCTCCGCCACTCCGTCCACCGGCCCCGCGCCGATCAGGGCCAGCCCCGCCGCCCACAACCCGCCCGGTGCCCGCGCCTCCGACTCCGCCGCCGCCAAAGGCGGCAGCCCCTTCGCACCCGCCCGCCGCAACGCCGCCATCACTCCCGCGAGCGAACGCTCCGCGCCCACATGCACGATCCGCATTCCTGCGCCCGAGAACAGCGGATCCAAGTCTGGGTCCGGCTCGCCCGCTTCCACCTCTGCATAACGATAAGCCGCCGTCGCCGGCACATAGCCGGTTCCGAAACCCGCGCCCAAAAACCGCAGCCGCGCCGCAGCATCCACCGCCCCTCCCGCCGCACGCTCCGGCCCCGGCCGCTCCACCCGCACGTCGGCGTAACGCATCCCGAGGCTGCCCAAAAATGCCCGTCCTTCATCGCCGCCCGGCTCCGGCCCCTCCCCCACCGCCACATCCGGTCGCGGATAGAGGCGGTGCCCCTCCGCCAACTCCAACGCCGCCGCCACCGAGAATCCATCTCCCCGGTAATGCAGCGCCGCGCCCGCCCGCCGCCCCGCCGGCGTCCGCAACATCGCGTCAGCCCGCACGTCCACCCCGCCGGTCGTCTCCCCTCGCGCCCGGCGCAAACAGAGCCGCCTTCGCAGGCGCGCCACCAGTTCCGCCGACACCGCCCCGCGCACCCTCAGCCGAACTCCTTCCTGCGCCGTTTCCAGCCAGGGCAGGGCCGCCAGCACCAGCGCGTCCGCCACGCCCGTCTCCACCCACGGCTCCACCCACGCCGGGCCCGACAACACGACGCGCCTCGTCTCCCCCGCCCACTCCAACGTCGCGGAGCGTTCCACCCTCTCCCCCGCCCGGCACACTTCACCCGGCCGCAAGACCGCCTCCGTCCCTCCCGTAACCAGGCCGCCCGCCCAAACTCGCAGGCGACTCACTCTCCGCTCCTCCCGGCTTCACCGCCCGCCGGGCGCGTCGGCGGATCAAATGAAAAATGCGTGTGCCGCGCGATCCACGGAGCATCCGCCGAGTCTCTCCTTAACAAAATCGTCGCCCGGCCCCGCCGGTCAAAAACCATCCGCCGTGGCGCGACTTGGTTGCACGCCTTCCACCTCACCATCACCACCGCGAAAAGCCCGCTGGCATCGCACTCCACCCGCGCCCCGCTTCGCTCAAATCGAAAACCCGAGGTGCGCGGCCACACCCACCGCCACTGCCCCGTTTCCAACTTCGCCCGCGATGCCGCCGTTCGCACGACCGTGCCGAACCCGTGCGTATCCGCCGCAAAAAGCGCCCGCCCGCCCGCAAAGTCCCGTCCTCGCACACACGACGCAAACGCATCCAGCCAGTCCCATACCGACGCCTCCGTTCCCTTCCGATGAGCCGGTGATTTTCTCTCAACCATGTAAACCACACACCTGCCACCCGGTGAAATTGCCAGCCAAAAACCACCCGGGCAAAAGCCAAAAATCAAGGAACCCCAGGGGAGCCCCCGCTGCCCAGACGCCTTACCAACTCGGCCTCGTCAATCACCTCGATGCCGCGTTCGCGAGCCTTGGCCAGCTTCGCACCGGGTTCCGCACCGGCAATGAGCAGGGTCGTCTCTTTCGTCACGTCCGCCGCCACCGTCGCGCCGTGAGCAACCAGGAGCTTCGTCGCCCCGGCTCGTGTCCAGCGAGTGAGCGTGCCCGTCAGCACCACCACCTGGCCGCGCAACGGGCTCACGTCCGCGCCGGCATCAGCAAGTGCGGGCGGGGTTTCTTTCGCCCATGACACCCCGATGCCCGCCTCGCTCAGGGCAAGGAACTCGGCGCGCACGTCGGAGCGTTTAAGATACTCGCACAGCTCCCGCGCCGCCGACTCTCCAAAGCCCGCCCCGCCCGCATCGGTCGGCCGGCGCAGGGTTTCCTCCTCCACTTTCGCCAGCGCCTCCAGTCCCGGCACCACCGCCGCCAGCCTCCGCGCCGCCCCCTCCCCCACCCCGGGCAAACCCAGCGCGTAAATCAGCCGCGCCCCGTCCGTTTGCGCCGCCGTCCTGCTCGCCGCAAGCGCCGCCATGAGCTTCGCCGCCGAGCGTTCCCCAAGCCCGGGTAAATCCGCCCATTCGTCGGATCGCAGCCGGTATAAATCCGCCGGACTCCGCGCCAGGCCGCGTGCCACCAAGGCGTCCACCACCGCCGGCCCAATTCCCGCGATGTCGAGCGCGGACGGCGTCGCGAAATGCGCGA
The DNA here is from genome assembly GCA_027488595.1 of Opitutaceae bacterium. Classification (GTDB taxonomy): domain Bacteria; phylum Verrucomicrobiota; class Verrucomicrobiia; order Opitutales; family Opitutaceae; genus IMCC26134_A. The sequence goes on from JAIYBI010000116.1 coordinate 8,730, forward strand.
TCCGCCGCGCCACCTGCGCCGGGCAGTCCCGGCTCCCGCAACGATGCACCGCCTCGCCCGCCGCGTGCACGAGTTTGCCCGGGCAACTCGGACACGTATCCGGAAACACATACGGTGCCTCCGTGCCCGTGCGACGGGCTTTCTCCACGCCAACGATGGCCGGGATGATCTCACCCGCCTTCTCCACCATCACCCAATCACCCACCCGCAAATCACGCCGCGTAATCTCGTCGGCGTTGTGCAGCGTCGCACGCGCGATGGTCGAGCCGGCCAGCTCCACCGGCGCCAGCTCGGCGACGGGTGTCGCCACGCCGGTGCGGCCGACTTGCAGCGTGATGCCAAGCAGCCGCGTCACCGCCCGTTCCGGCTCGAACTTCCGGGCCACCGCCCAGCGCGGCGCACCCGGCGCGAGCCCGAGTTCCTCCTGTTGCGCCACGCGCTCGACCTTTATCACCACGCCGTCCACCGGCAGGCCCAGCCCGGGCGCGGCCGCCCTCACGGCCGCCACCGCCGCGCTCAATTCGTCCGCGCCTGTCGCCACTTTTTCGATACCCACCACCGGCAGCCCCCACGCCGCCGCTTTGACGCGAAACTCACCGAGGCTCGCCGGCCGGCCCGCCGCCGGCAGCCACGCGCCCCAGCCGTAACACACCAACTCCAGTCGCCGCTCCGCCACCTCGGCCGCGTCCAGCGAGCGGATCGTGCCGACCGCCACGTTGCGCGGATGCGCAAACAGATCTTCCCCCGCCGCCTCCCGCGCCGTGTTGAGCCGCTTAAACTCCGCCATCCCCATGTAAATCTCGCCGCGCAACTCCACCACGTCCGGCCCGCTCCACGGCTCCGCACCGAGCCGCTCCACCAAGCCGCGCAACGCCAGTCGCGCGTTCGCCGTGATGTCGTCGCCGTCGGTGCCGTTGCCGCGCGTCACCGCCCGCACCAAACATCCCTTTTCGTAGGTGAGGCTAACCGCCAGTCCGTCATACTTGGGCTCCACGCGAAACGCCACCGCGCCGCGCCCGAACTTCGCCTCCACCCGTGCGACGAAGGCCGCCACTTCCTCGTCTGAATACGCCTTGGTCAAACTCAACATCGGCTCGCGGTGCCGGTAGGTTTGAAACCCGGCCGAGCGATCATCCCCCAGCGTTTCCCCCGCCGCCGCGCCGCCGCCGCCGGACTCGTCCCGTTCCGCAGCGCGCGCCTCCAGCGCCCGCAGCTCGGCCTTCAACTGGTCGTATTCGTAGTCGCTGATGACTGGCGCGGCCTTGCGGTAGTATAGCTCGTCATGCCGCGCGATCTCGCGGCGCAACTCCTTCAGGCGCGTCAGCGCAGTTTGATCGTTCCGCGCCGCCACCGCCTTCGGGCTGCCCGGCGCCGCCGCCTCGGTCTCCGCCGCGGCACCCGCACGGCAACACATTAACAGCCCGAGCACCGCCATCCGGAGCCACGTTCCAGCGATCGTCGTCTTCATGCCCAAAAACGCTTCCCGCCCCTCAGTCTCGTGCAACCAAAACTTCCCCCGCGTGCGCAGTAATTTCATTCATGTAACAACTTCACCTACCCGTTACCTGAATTCCATTGCGCGCCTCGGTCCCGCTTCGCCGTATGGGACCACACCACGCCGCCGCTCATGTCTCCTCAACCTCCCGTGCTCGACCTCACTTTGCGGGTGGGTTGCTGCCTGACTTACGAGGCGGCCGGGCCGGCTGCGTTGCTGCTGAACTTGCAGCTTCAGCCGGGTGCCTACCATCAGGTTCTGGCCGAGAAGCTCGTGCTCGGACAGAATATGCCCTGCGAAAAACATACCGACGTCCACGGCAACCGGGTGCTCCGCGTGCAGCTCCCGCGCGGCGGCAGCACCATCACGCACGACGCCATCGTCAAAGTCTCGTCCCGCCCCGATAACCACGAGCTTCCCCCCGTCGTCGTCGCCGACATCGGCCGGCTTCCGATGGAGGTTTTGCGCTATACGCTGCCGAGCCGCTACTGCGATTCCGACAAGCTCACCCACTTCGCCTGGGAAAAGTTCGGCCACATTGAGCACGGCTGGCCGCGCGTGCAGGCGATCAGTCTCTGGCTGCATCAGAATATTGAATACCGCTACTACTCCGGCCGCCCTGATCTCTCCGCCTGGGATGTCCTGCAACGCGGCTACGGCGTCTGCCGCGACTTCGCCCACCTCGCCATCGCGCTGAACCGCACCTTTAACATCCCCGCGCGCTACATCACCGGACACCTGCCCGACATCGGCGTGCCCGACCCGATGGGACACATGGATTTTCACGCCTACGCGGAGGTCTACCTCGGCGGCCACTGGTTCACCACCGACGCCCGTTTTCATACCCCGCGCATCGGCCGTATCACCGTTTCACGCGGACTGGATGCGGTGGACGGGGCGTTTTCCACGATCTACGGCGGCGCATTTCTATCCTACTTTCAGGTTTGGGCCTACCAGATCATCCCGGGCTCGGTGGCCATCGGCGATCCGGTGGATCTCGGTCTGCGCCTGGATAACCGTGACGACATCCAGCGGGACTTTTGACCGACGACGCGAACCTTCCGCCAACCTCGCCGAGATGGCCCGTGCCGGACGGCAATACTTCGCCCGCCATTTGCGCCGAGCGCGGATTCGTTTAACTCACGCGCATGGCCCACTACACTTTTCCCGACGATTTTCGCGCCCTCTACAATCACGCGCTCGCGGCCTACGCCGCGGGAAAGCGCGATGCCGCGACCCTCTTTAACGCTACGCAGACCACCTGGCTTGCGAGCAACGGCCTCTCCGCCCAGGCTCTCTTCGATTACGCGGAGGATGAGCACGGCGCAGGCGTGCCCGGCTTCGGCCACGCCCTCACGATCGAGACGGTTCGACGGGACTATTTTCTCACCGCGCAGGGCGGCCAGGCATCGAGCGTCGTCGCCGATCCCGACACGTGGCCCGGCAAGCACGAGGCGCTTCACGGCATCACGTGGCTTCCGCGCCTCCTGCCCAAGGCCCGCGCCAAACTCCGCGGCGAGTTGCCCGCTTCCATGATGTATTGCTGCGGCGGTGACCGGCTTTTCTTCCAAACTCACGACATCCTGCCCGCCGAGTTCCTCAGTCTGGTGTGGCGCCACGAAAACGAAGATGCGGCGATCATCGCCTGGACCGTGGCCCGTTCCCTCTCCACGAGAACCAAGACCGGCACCCGCCGCTAAAACCTCCACACCAAATCCAGCGGCTGGCCCACGTTACCCTCGATACCGGGCCCGCCGTCGTCATTGCCATCCTGATACACACTCCAGACCCGTGGATCGCCGCCGGTCTCAAACTTCAATGCCCCGTCCGAAAACGGGTCGGCGGGCGGCAGCGGCAAGAGGTCTGTGAGTTCGCTCCATGGTGCGGGGCGGCCATGAATGCGCCATGCAAGAAGGCCGCAGAGCGCGGACCGTTGCGCCTCCCGCCGTAACGTGGTGGACATAAGCACCTCCCACGGTGGCGTCATGAAGCAGGCGAGCAGCTTCCCTCCCGGATTGGCCGTGGCCTCCACCGCATTCCGAACCGAAGCGAGATACTCCGGCAGCGGCGGATCGTCGCTCGTGGCGTAGCGGTAGAAGCTCCCCAACTCCGCCTGATAAACGGTCAACACGGAGGCGGTGGTGCGCCCGAAAAGGCCGCGGGGCAGGCGCGAACTGCGCGCGAGCGAATTCAGGTAGGGCGCGAGGTCCGCTTCATACGCGGCAAACGTCGCCGGAAGATCAAGCAGAAGGTGCTTGGTCGGGCCAAGGCCTGGCACACCGGCCGGTAAGGGGGCGGGCGTGTCCATCCCGAGGCTGGAAATACCCGAGAGCAAAAGATCGGGATCATCGGCCTGCGGGAGTCGCTCCGCCACCACCCGGTAAACAAAGGTGTATTCACCCCGGAAGGCGCGGGCGCAGGCGTTTTGGGCGAGAGTGGCGTCACCTTGAAGGACTGCGAGCAAACGCCGGGCGGTGGCCGGCGGCAGCGCGGGCGAGCGCGCCAGAGCGTGAACACCGTCGAGCGCCGACTCCCATATACTCACGGCATGAATGAGCGGAAGAATCCCTTCCTGCGCGGCGAGCGAGGCCCGCCCCTGCGCCAGCCCCTGCGCAACAAGGTCCTCGGCGCGCGCAAAGTCGCCCTCGGCGATCGCGACCCGTGCCAGCACGGTGCGGGCGGCCGCGAGCATCCGCAGCGGCTGGTGCTCGGGAAACGGCGTCTCCGGTCCGTGGATACGCGCGAACTCGAAGCCCTCCCCGGCGGCAAGCGTGCAGCCGTTCACCACCCGCTCCAGCGCGGCCCGGGTTTCGACTGGAAGCACCGGAAGCGGCGCTTCCGCCGACTCGGCGGTAATCACACTGAAATCGAGCGATGCCAGGGCCTCGTTCAAAGCCGGAAAAAACACGCGCCAGCGCGGCAGCACATCCGTGACCGCGACGGCGGTCGGCGGCGGCAACGGTGCGGATGCCGAAGAGACGGAGGATGGCGCCGTAGGGGGAGCGACACAGCCCGCCAGGCCCAGCAGGCCAAGGGTGCAAACAAAGCGCAGGGGGCGATTGAGGCGACGCACGACCGAATGCCTATCGCGAAACCTCGCGCTAAGGAAGCCTGCTCTCGAAAAGAACGCGCAGAGTTGCCAGCCGGCTGGAAAAAGTAGCAACCTGCGGATGCTCCCTCCGGGAGCCAGCCCCACCATGTCAAACCCGAGCAACGAGAGCCCCCTTCCCATCCACCAAGACGAGGCCCGGCACTTGCTTGCTCTGGGTGGAGGCCTGCCGGGCGCGCTGAATCTGCTGCTGCAGCAATTCAACGTGCTGCAAACCCGCGCCCAACTTCTGCTCACCGTCGCCACCCTCGCGCTCACCATCACGGGCTTTTCGGGACCGCGCGTCGCGGCGGCGGGGGACTTCCAACGCTACGCCATGGCGGCCGGTCTGGCGCTCGTGCTCGCCTCCATGTTGTTCATTATCGGCGGTTCCCTGCGCATTCGCTGGGTGACTCAGTTTCGCGCCCCCGCGGGCGGGGATGACGCCGCGCTGGTGGCCCGGATCGTGTGCTACCGCGAGCGCAAGACGCGTTTCTTTTTCGCCGAGCTCTGCCTGCTGCTGGCCGGACTCACCGCCTATGTGGCTGCGTTGATCGGGTATTTCCTCTTCGGCATGGCGGCGTAAACCTCGCGGATCAGGCTCCGGCGAGCAGCGCGCGAAGGTCCCCCTCGTTCAGCACGGTGACCCCAAGCGACCGCGCTTTTTCGAGCTTCGATCCGGCCTCCGCGCCGGCGACGACGTAGTGGGTTTTCTTGGACACACTGCCGCTGACCTTGCCGCCTGCGGCCTCGATCATCGCCTGCGCCTCCTCGCGGCTGAGCGACGGCAATGTGCCGGTGAGGACGAGAGTCTTGCCCGCGAACACACCGCCAGCGTGCGCAAGGGCGGGCGGCGCGGGTGTGACACCGGCGGCGAGCAACTCGGCCACGAGCACACGATGAGCAGGCTGATTGAACCAAGTGCGCACCGACTCGGCCGTCTTTTCTCCAAAGCCGTCAATCTGGATGATCTCGTTGAGCGAGGCCTCGGCCAGTGCCTCCAGCGAGCGGAAGCGCCGGGCGAGATCCTTGGCGGCGGCGGCGCCAACCTGTGGGATGCCCAGCCCGTGAATCACGCGCCAGAGGTCGGCGGTGCGACGGGCGGCGATGGCCTTGACCAGATTGCCGGCCCAGACCTCGCCGGACTTTTTTAAGGGCAGCAACTGCCCCTGCGTGAGGTGGAAGAGATCGGGCACGCCGCGGATGAGTTTTTTGGACAGCAGCAAATCCACGATTTCCTCCCCCAGACCGTCAATGTCCACGCAGGCCTTCGAGGCGAAGTGTTCGATGCGGCGGCGGATTTTCTCCGGGCAATCCGGGTTGACGCACATCCACTTCACGCCGCCCTCCTCGCGGGCGAGCGGAGTGCCGCAGGCGGGACAATCGGAAGGGAACACGTAGGCCGCGCTGTCGGCCGGGCGTTTGGCGAGCACGACCTCGACTACGGCGGGGATGATCTCGCCGGCCTTTTCAACCAGCACGGTGTCGCCCACCCGCACGTCCTTCCGCGCGATCTCGTCGGCGTTGTGGAGAGTCGCGCGCTTCACCGTGGTGCCGGCGAGGAGAACGGGCTCCAGTTCGGCCACCGGGGTGACGGCGCCGGTGCGGCCGACTTGAAGAGTGATGGAGAGGATGCGCGTCTCGGCGCGGTCGGGGGCGAACTTGTAGGCGCAGGCCCAGCGCGGGGAGAGTTTGCGCGCAGCCTGGCCCTCGCCGCGGTAGCCGACGACGCGCTGCTGCGCGAAGGCGTCGAGCTTCACCACCGCTCCATCGGTCGGGTAGGCAAACCCGCGCCGCAAAGCGTCGAGTTCGGCGATGGAGGCAAGCACCGCTTCCACACCGCGCACCGCCCAAAACTTCTCCACCACCGGCAGGCCCCATGCGCGGAGACGGGCTTGAAAAGAGGACTGCGAATCGAAACCACCGGCGGACTCCGCGTCCGGGGCGGGTTCGCAGGCGCCGAGGCCGTAGAGGACGATTTCCAATTTGCGGGTCGCGACGATCGCGGGGTCGAGGAGCTTGATGGTGCCGGCGGCGAGATTGCGCGGGTTGGCATAGGCGGGCTCGCCGGCCTCCTCTTGCAGCGCGTTGATGCGGCGAAACTCCTCGTCGCGCATAAAAATCTCCCCGCGGATTTCGATCAGTTGTGGCGGCGCGGCCTCTGCGGCGAGCAAATCGTCGCCGGACGGCGCGGACGCGAGCAGCGCGGGCAGAGCGCGGATGGTGCGCACGTTGGCGGTGATGTCGTCGCCCTCCTCACCATCTCCACGGGTGACGGCGCGGGTGAAGTGACCGTTTTCGTAGGTGAGGCTTACGGCGACGCCATCAATCTTCGGCTCGACGGTGTAGGCGAGATCCTCCGTGCCGAGGGCCTTGACGAGGCGGGCGTGGAAATCGCGCAGCTCGCCCGCGTCGTAGGTGTTGTCGAGCGTCGTCATGCCGAAGCGATGCTTCACGCGGGTGAAACCTTCGCTGCGATCGTCACCGACGCGGCGAACGGGCGAGACTGCACCGAGGGCCGCAACCTCGGCCGGGTGGGCCGCCTCGAGGTCGGCGAGGGCGCGTTTGAGTTGATCGTAGTCGAAATCCGAAATCTCGGGCTGCGCCTGCCGGTAGTAACGTTCGTCGTGCGCGGCGATTTCCGCGCGCAGACGGGTTATCTGCGAAGCAAGGGTGGAGGGAGTGGCGTCGGCGCTCATGAAGAAGTGTTGGCCGATGCGGCAGCGGGCACCGGTGATTTACGACCAAACCGGGGAGCGGGCAGGCGCCACTCCAGCACGCGGCGATAGGCGCCCCAGTTGGCATAAAGCGCGACTGCGAGCGCGGCGCCAAGCGTATCGGCAAGCCAGTCGGCGAACTCGACCGATCGCCCCGGCGTGAAGCTCTGGTGAAACTCATCGCTGATACCGAAAAACGACACCAGCACCACGGCGCAAAGCGGCCAGGCCCGCCGACGTCCGGGAGAGCGAACCACGACTGAGGCCAGCAGGCCGAAGACCAGAAAATGGCCGAGCTTGTCCACGCCCGGAACTCCAGGCGGTGCCGCGATCTGGCTGCGGCCCGAGGCGAGCACAATCATCACGGCGAGAGCGAAGGGGAAGAGCCAGCGCCATGCGGAGCCCCTCCCGCTATCGGACGCGGAGGCGGCCGATGAGGGCTGACACGGGGAGAATGGGCGCGATGAAGACACGTTGATTATACAGCCTACACAGCCGCACGCTCAGGACAATTTTGCCAGCAGTTCCATCACCGGCGGACCGAGTCGCCGGGTAGTGTCGCCCTCGCACCAACGGCCCTCGATCAACATGCGCAACGGCATGGCAGGGGAGCCGCGCTCGCCATTTTGAAACAGACTCACGAGCAGTTCAACCGCTCTCATGCCGATCTGCTCTTCCTGCTGGTCAATGCCGGACCAGGTCTGGTCGAAGACCCGTGATAAGGTCGCGAGCGAGACGTCGTCCGGCACCGCCTTGCCGGCTGCCTCGAGCCAGTCGCGGATTTCGCTCACGTGACTGATGATGGCGGTGGGTTTGTGCCGCTTAAACCAAGCAAGGAAATCCTCCCGGGCCGAGGCGATGTTGCGCGGTTCATCCCGGCCCGGAATGGCGAAGAGCGGCACGCGTTGCGCATCGCTCTGAACCGATTGGAAAAAGTGGTAGGGCGACTCGAAGCTGTGGTTGGCGCGGCGCAAGGTCTCGGTCGCAGACACCATGCCGATGCGGCGGTGGCCGAGCTGGGCGAGCTCGCGCAGCGCCTGGAGCGTGGCGTTGTGCTGATGGTTGCCCACCACATGCAAACGCGGGGTGACGAGCGAGTGACCGATGGTCACGGCGGCGAATGGCTCCACATCAAAGGCGAGCTCGGTGCCGGAAAGCGGCTGCGGCGGAAAAACCAGACCGCGAATGCCACGCGCCAGCAGAACCTCACGGGCGCGACGCGGAGTCATACCCGGCTCGGCCAGCCAGAATTCTTCGAGCTTGAAACCCATCTGGGTCGCGAAGCGCTCCGCGCCCACGTGGTAGCCGTGGATGTTGCCCAGATCACGGCCCTCGCGCCGCACCGGGAAGTTGTTCACCCAAGCGAGCGTGGACTGGAAAACCTGCGGCTGCTGCTTGCGGCGGTAGTTGCTCAACGCCGTGAGCATCGGGTCCGGAGTGTAACCGAGTTCCTTGGCGATGGCGCGGATCTTGGCGCGCTTGGCGGGCTCCACATAAGTGTCGTTTTTAAGCGCGCGCCAGGCGGTGGAGATATGCACGCCGGCCTGCTGCGCGACTTGCTTGAGGGTGACACGGGGGGTAAACATGGCGGGGTGAAACAGTTTGCAGGCAAACGCCTTCGCGTGAGAGTGGCCATCCTTTTTCAATCGAGAAATTCTAGCGCGTTAGCTCGGTCATCTCTTCACCCCCATCGCTCCCTCTATGAAAAAAGTCCGCATCGGTATCGTCGGTCTCGGCAACATGGGCAACGCCCACGCCCAGCAAATTCTCGCTGGTAAAATCAACCGCCTCGAACTCGGCGCCGTCGCCGACCTCGACCCCATGAAACTCGCCCGCGTGCCGCAGGTGAAGGGCTTCAAAACCGCCGCCGACATGATGGCTTCCGGCCTGATTGACGCCATCCTCATCGCCACTCCGCACTACGACCACACCACCATCGGCATCGCCGCGCTCCAGGCCGGCCTGCACGTGATGGTTGAAAAACCGATCTCGGTGCATCGCGCCGACTGCGAACGTCTGATCGCCGCCTACAAGGGCCGCGAAAAGAAGCAGGTCTTCGCCGCGATGTTCAACCAGCGCACCGACCGTTATTATCAAAAAATCCGCGAGCTCATCCAAAGCGGCGAACTTGGCGAGATCCGCCGCGTAAACTGGATCATCACGAACTGGTTTCGCACCCACGCCTACTACGCCTCGGGCGGCTGGCGCGCCACCTGGGCCGGCGAGGGCGGCGGCGTTCTCCTCAACCAGTGTCCGCACAACCTCGACTTGTTCCAGTGGATGTTCGGCATGCCCGTGACGCTCTCCGCCAACTGCGCGTTTGGCAAATACCACGACATCGAGGTCGAGGACGACGTCACCGCCACCATGCAATTCGGCAACGGCGCGACCGGCGTGTTCATCACCTCCACCGGCGAAGCCCCCGGCACCAACCGCCTCGAGATCACCGCCGAACGCGGCAAGCTCGTCTACGAAAACGACAAGATCAGCTACACCCGCAACGAAATGCCGATGGGCGAGTTCTCCCGCACCACCACGCAATCTTTCGCCACCCCGGCGGTCTGGGATGTCACCATTCCCGCCGCCGGCCACGGCGGCCAGCACAACGAGGTGTTGCAAAACTTCACCGACGCCATCCTCGACGGCGCCAAACTCGTCGCCCCCGCCCCCGAGGGCATCCACTCAGTCACCCTGGCCAACGCCATGCTGCTCTCCGCATGGACCGACAAGCCGGTCAAGCTCCCGATTGACGCCAAAAAATACGAACGCCTGCTCAAGGCCCGCATCGCGGAGAGCGCCAAGCTCGGCAAAAAGAAAAAGGTCGTCGCCGCCGCACCGGTTGATTTCGCCAAGTCGTTCGCAAAATAACCCTGAGCCAGAACACGAAACCGCGAAGAACGCGAAGTTCCGCGAAGCCAAGCCTTCTTCGACTTCGCGCTTCTTTGCGTCCTTCGCGGTTCAATTTCCATCCCTCCTCCTCTCCCCATGAAACTCTCCCAAGTCGCCATCCAGCTCTACACCCTTCGCGATTTCTGCAAAACCGCCGAAGACTTCGCCGCTACCGTGAAGAAGGTCCGCACCATCGGCTACACCGCCGTCCAAATCAGCGGCGTCGGCCCGATTCCGGAGGCTGAGCTCGTAGCCATGTGCAAGGCCGAAGGCCTCACCATCTGCGCCACTCACGAGAACGGCCAAAAAATTCTCGATGAAACCGATGCCGTGATCGCCCGCCTTCAGTCCCTCGGCACCAAGCTCACCGCCTACCCGTATCCCGCCGGCGTTGATTTCGACAATCCCGAGCACGTTTCCACCCTGATCAAAAAACTCGACATCGCCGGCGCAAAGTTCCGCGCCGCCGGACTCAAGCTCGGCTACCACAACCACGCCCACGAGTTCTACCGTCCCGCCGGCGGACCCACGATTCTTGAGCGCATCTACGCCGGGACTTCGCCCGAAAACATCGTGGCCGAGCTGGACACCTTCTGGGTGCAACGCGGAGGAGGCGATGTCGTCGCCTGGGTGCAGAGCGTGAAGGGCCGCATCCCCTTCATTCACCTCAAGGACTACAAAGTGAGCCCCACCGGCGAACCGTCCTTCTGCGAAATCGGCGCGGGCACCTTGCCCTTCAAACGCATCATCGCCGAGGCCGAGGCCGGCGGTTGCGAGTGGTTCATCGTCGAGCAAGACACCTGCCCCGGCGATCCTTTCGTCTCCATCAAACAGAGCTTCGACTACATCAAAGCCAACCTCGTCGGCTAACGCCGTCGAAAGACAAAACCTGAGACCTGAAATAGAACCCAGCCCGAGGTTCCCCACCCTCAGCCCGCAAGTTTCCATCTTCGGCCCTCAAGCTTCAGGTCTCAAGTCTCAGGTCTCAGCCTTTTCGCCCCCAGGTTTCCGCTTTTCATCCCTCCTCTCCCCCATGCCCTCCTTCCTCCACGACGACTTCCTGCTCACCACCGAGACCGCGCGCCGCCTCTACCACGACGTCGCCAAGGCACAGCCGATCTACGATTACCACTGCCACCTCCCGCCCGATCAGATCGCGGCGAACAAGCAGTTCCGCAACCTCGCCGAAATCTGGCTCGGCGGCGACCACTACAAGTGGCGAGCCATGCGCGCCGCTGGCGTCAACGAGGACCTCATCACCGGTTCCGCCTCCGATTACGACAAGTTCCTCGCCTTCTGTCGCATCGTCCCGCAGCTCGTGCGAAATCCCCTCCACCACTGGTCGCACCTCGAGATCCGCCGCTACTTCGGCATAGACCTCCTCATCAACGAGGCCAACGCGCCCAAGATCTGGGAACTCGCCAACGCCAAGCTCGCCACCTCCGCCTTCACCACCCAGGGCATCCTCACCGCCTGCAAAGTCGCCGTCGTCTGCACCACCGACGACCCCGCAGACTCCCTCGAACACCACGTCGCCATCGCGAAGTCCGGCCTGAAAACCCGCATCTATCCCACCTACCGCGCCGACAAACTCATGGCCGTCGCCGCACCCGCCGTCTTCAACGCCTGGGCCGACTTGCTGGCCGCCCGCGCCGAACTCCAGATCGGCTCGCTCCCTGCGCTGCTCGAAGCACTCGACCGCCGCCACGCCTTTTTCCACTCCATCGGCGGCCGTCTCTCCGACCACGGCCTGGAAAACCTCCCCGACGCCGATTGCACCGAGGCCGAGGCCGCCGCCATTTTCGCCCAGACCCGCTCCGGCCGCGCCGCCACGCCCGAGCAGAGCGCGAAGTGGATGTGGTTCATTATGCTCTTCCTCGGCCGTCTCGACGCCAAGCGCGGCTGGACGAAGCAGCTCCACCTCGGCGCCCTGCGCAATAACAACACCCGCCTGCTCAAACGCTGCGGTGCCGACGCCGGCGTGGACTCGATAGGCGACTTCCCGCAAGCCCGCGCCCTTTCGCGCTACCTCGACACCCTCGACCGCGAAAACGCCCTGCCGCGTGTCGTGCTCTACAACCTCAACCCGGCCGACAACTACGTTTTCGCCGCCATGATCGGCAACTTCCAGGACGGCTCCGTCGCCGGCAAGATCCAGTTCGGCAGCGGCTGGTGGTTCCTTGACCAGAAGGAAGGCATGGAACTCCAGCTCAACGCACTCAGCGCCCTCGGCCTGCTTTCAAAGTTCGTCGGCATGTTGACCGACTCGCGCAGCTTCCTCTCGTATCCGCGTCACGAATACTTCCGCCGCCTGCTCTGCAAATTAATCGGCGAGGATGTGGAGGCGGGGCTCATCCCGGCCGACGACGCCGCGCTGACCAAACTCATCTCCGACATCAGCTACACCAACGCCGCCGGCTACTTCGGCCTCGAAGTGGCAAAGGATTGGTAAGCGGTCACTCGCTTTCGCGCGCGCCGGCCCGGGTGCCGGCGCCATAACCCGAGGCGCGGAATTGAGACGGGCTGCGGCCTGCCTCGCGCTTGAATGCCGCAGAAAAGGCGAACGGTGAAGCGAAGCCCACTTCCTCGGCGATATCGGCCAGGGTCATGTTGGTCTGGAGCAGGCGACTCATCGCGTGATTCATCCTCAGCCTCGTCACCAATCCCATCGGCTTCACGCCGAGGTGCCGCAGCGTCGCCTTGTGCAGGTAACTCGGGCTCATGTTCATCGCCGCCGCCAGCGCGGCCACCGTCCAGTCGGCCTTGAGCTCACTCTGGATTCGGTTCTCCAGCGCGTTGAGTTTGAGCCGGAACGCATGGCGCTTCGCCCCGATAATCTGGTCGAGCGCCTGCTCGACGCTGAAAAGAATCAGTTCCAATGCGTGGATTTTGGCTCCGATCGCCGCCGCGTCCTGCGGCGAGGAATCAATCAGATAAGTTTCGATCAGACCGCGCAGATGCCCGAACGGGAGATTCGGATAAACGCCCGGGGCCACCGCCGCCAGGCGCGCCCACTTCGCCCCGGGGAAGAAATGCAGCCAAACTCCGCTGGCCTTGGGCGAAACCAGCCGAAGCCAGTGCGGTCGTGTGGCCGGGCAAAACGCCACGTTACCCGCCTTCATCGGGCGAAAACCCTCTCCCACATCGCACTCCAGTCGGCCAGAAAGCAGCACCCAGACCAAGTGCGTTTCCGAGCACGGCGTGCCCGCCTCAAAATCGTGTTCGAGATAATCCACCCCGGCGAGGCGGAGGCCGCGTTTGGCCATGTAGTCATTCAACGCGGGCTCGCGGTTGAATGCAGCCAGGCGGCACGCCGGATGAAATTTCGCCCAGCGGGCGAACTCCGTTTGCGGCCTGCGGCGTTGCGCCGCGATTGATGAATCTGGTGAGGCAATAGGCATTCGGGAAGGGTGGCCGACGGGTAAACTAAGGAGAGTTTCGCGTATGCTTGCGCGAGCCTCAAGCATTCACATCGGGATCAATTTAGACTACCCTCCCTGACCTCCCCTGCCCCATGTTACCCACTGCATCGCTCCGCTTTCTCCTGCGCAGTCCACTGATCGCCCTGTTCATCGGCGCGACGGCGGCGCCCTCTTTGGCCGAGCCTGTCGCTGCATCAGCAAATCCTCCCCCCATGCCTATCTCCCCTGAACACTTACAAGAACTGACTGCGCGCGGTGCTCCTCATGTCTATCCCGCTACCGAGCTTCCCTTCATCGCAATGCCGGTCGGCGGCATTTGCGCCGGCCAGCTTTACTTCAAGGGCGATGGCAGTCTCGCGCATTGGGATATCATGAACGCTCGCGCCTTCGGCTCCAGCACGCTGGTGCGGTTGTCGGATAAGCTGCAGCAGGGCTTCGCAGTTCGGGTGCGCGATGCGGCC
>JAIYBI010000267.1 GCA_027488595.1 Opitutaceae bacterium
CATTACCGTCTCCGGCGAGACCATCACCCTCACCGGCAACGGCAACGGTGCCCGCGGACTCATCCGCGTGAACTCCGGCTCCGCCACTTGGGCCGGCCCCGTCATCATTGACAACCAAGGGGCCGATGTTCGCCTCGGCAGCTCGATCACCGCCGGCGGCACCCTCACCTTCACGGGCGTGATCAGCGGGGGTAACACCACCGGAATCGGCGGCAACTACACCTCCACCGTCACCGTCCGCGCCAACAGCTCGTCCGACACCATCGTGCTCGCCGCCGCCAACACGTTCACAGGCGACTTCCAGATCAACGGTGGGCGCGTGATTCTCTCCGGCGGGGACAACCGCCTGCCCGTCACCGCCCGCTATGTCGCCGAAAAGTTCTCCAACCTCACCAGCACCTTCGACCTCAACGGCAACAGCCAGACCTTCGCCGGCCTGGTGGACGGCAACACCAACACCAGCAGCGGATCCGACACCACCGTCACCAACACCTCCGGCACCGCCGCCACCCTGACCATCAACACCAGTATCGCGGACCACTCCTTCACCGGGGCGATCACCGGCAACCTCGCCTTCGTCAAGGGCGGCTCCGGCACCACCACCCTCGGCGGCTCCCGCTCCTACACCGGCAACACCAGCGTCAACGGCGGCACCCTCTCCCTCGCCCAAACCGGTCTCTCCGACGCGGCCGACGTCCGCCTCGCCAGCGGCGTCGTCCTCGCCTTGAACTACTCGGGCACCGACACCGTCAACGCTCTTTACGTGGACGGCGTCCTCCAGCCCGCCGGCGTCTACGGGTCCTCCACCTCCGGCGCCGCGAACACCAGCAGCCTGTTCTCCGGCGACGGCACCCTCACCGTCACCACCGGTGCCGTCTCCGATCCCTACGCCGCCTGGGCCGACGGTTTCAACTTCAACGGTGGCGACTCCACCGCCTCCGGCGATCCCGATAACGATGGCATCAAGAACCTGCTGGAGTGGGTCCTCGCCGGCGATCCCACCCTCAGCGACTCCGCCACCACCAACGCGTCGCTCGTGCCTGACGCCACCTACCTGAACCTCGTGTTCGAACGCGCCGATTCCAGCGAATCCGCCGTCACCCTCGAGGCCCGTTGGGGCACCAACCTGTCCACTTGGACCAATGTCACCGTCGGCGCCGCCAGCGCCGCCGCCGACGTGAACGGTGTGATCATCACCGTGGTGGAAAACGGTTCCGCCCCTGACTCCGTCACCGTCAGCGTGCCGCGCGCCAACGCCGTCGGCGGCCGCCTCTTCGTTGCCCTCCGCGCCACCAAGAACTAAGCCCCCTCCAAGTAGTCGCCTCCAAACTCGCCGGGCTCCGCACTCACGTTCGGAGCCCGGCTTTTTTTCATCCGCAGACCGTCCCGCCCACTGCAATGCGCCCCGCCTTCACCCGCCTCGCTGCTATGGCGCTTCTGGCCCTGCCCCTCGCCGCTTCCGCCGTCGAGCAGCGCAGCCTCGCCCTCGCCGCCGACACCTACATTCAGCGCGGCAGCGCGATAGTCTACGGCGCAGGCACCACCTTCCTCGTTAAACGCGATTTCGCCGCCACCTCCGGCGGCACCGACCGCATCGGCTACCTCCGCTTCACCACCCCCGCGCCAACGCCCACCGCGAGCGCCGCCAGCCTCGTCCTCACCATCACCTCCTACCCCGGCGACACCAACGGCCCCTTCGCCTTCGAGGTCTTCGGCCTGCCCGACGCCCACCCCGACGAGGCCTTCGATTCCGCCACCTTCAACTTCACCGCCGCCGCCAACGCCTCCACCACCGCCGCCGGTTCGTTCAACCCCACCGGCCTCGTCTCCCTCGGAGTCGTCTCGCCCGCCGCCACCACCACGCCGCAAACGCTCACACTGAGCACGACCGCCCTGCGCGATTTCATCGCCCAAAACACCAACACCCATCTCACCTTCGCCGTCCTTCGCCAGACCCCCAACACCGGCCTTCCCTCTTACTTTGCCTCCCGCGAGGCCGCCTCCATCACCCAGCGTCCCACCCTGCTCATTCGCCTCCCCGACGGCTCCCTGCCCGCCACTGCTACCGCCAGCTCCACCCTCGGCACCGACACGCCCGCCCTCGCCGTGGATGACGATTTCGCCACCCGCTGGACCGCCGCGGCTGACACCAACTCCGCCACCACTCGCTCCATCACCCTCGACCTCGGCGCGAGCGTCTCCGTCAACCGCTTCACCTTCACCGTGCACCAACACGGCCGCACCCTCCGCCTCGAACGCTCCACCAACAACTCTACCTGGACGACCATCACCTCCGGTTTCCGCACCGGCACCGATACCTCCGTCAACACCACCCAGACCGCCACCACCCGCTATTTCCAGCCTGTATCCGCCCGCTACCTACGGCTCTCCAGCCTCGGCGGCGTGTCGGGCACGAGTTTCTCCGTGCGCGAGGCCTCCGCCTACCTCGACCCCGCCGCCGCCCCCACCCTCACCCGCCTCGCCAGCCTCAGCGCTTCCGTCGCCGCGCTCACCTCCACCGCTTCCGCCGAGCAAATCCGCCGCGCCGTCCTCGACGTCGCCCTCGAGCGTGCCCAGGCCGCCTTGAACGCGTTCGACTTCACGGTCGCCAACCAACTCCTCGACGACGTCCAAACCACTCTCGCCGCCTCCGCC
>JAIYBI010000324.1 GCA_027488595.1 Opitutaceae bacterium
CAGGTGATGCCATTGCACGCCGCCCTGCTGGCTCTGGAAGTTTTGCAACGCGAGTGCCAGGGTGAAACCCGACTTACGCGTGATGTAGAGCAGCGGTCCCAGAAAATCATTCCACGCGTAAAGAAAATGGAAGAGCGCCGCCACTGCCAGCACCGGACGGCTCAGGGGCAGGATCACCCGCCAGAATATTTTCCACTCGCTGGCCCCGTCTATCCGGGCCGCCTCGCTTAGCTCCTCTGGGATGGTCAGGAAAAACTGCCTCATCAGGAAGATATTGAACGCACTGCCAAACCAGGAGGGCACCCAAAGCGGCAGCAGGGTTCCGATCCAGCCCAGCTCTTTGAAAACGCCGTAGAGCGGCACCATCAGCACGGGAAAGGGCACCATCATTGTCGCCAGCGTAAGCGCAAAGAAAACGTCACGCCCGCGCCACCGGATGCGGGCGAAGCCATAAGCGATCAAGGCGTTTGAAAGCACCGTGCCGACCACTCCGAGCACGCAAACGATGAGGGTGTTGGCCAGAAAGGTCAGGAACCCCGCGTCCGTCTCCGGATTCGGCGGCCGCTCCTCCACCGTGCCTTCCACCGCCTCCACGCTGCGTCCACCCATCGAGGCCAGTGCCACACGAAAATTGTCCCAACGAAACTTCACCGCCGTGGTGATCGCTTCCGGCGGCACCACGTCGCGTTTCGGCACCGCCGATATCACCTTGGTCGCGGAGCGCTCCTCCACCAGCCACCAGCCCGTCTCCGCCTTCCGGATCACGCGCCTTGCGCCAACCTCCGGAGATGCGGCATCCCCCGTCACCAGTTCGCGCCGGCCGCCCTCGTATCGTTCGATCAAATACGAAGGGGCGGTCACCTGCTGCACCCGCGTCACCTCGGTCTCCTTTCCGTCAAGGACCGCCCGCTCCACCGTGGGCAGCCAGACCGGCGGCTGCGCCATCGTCTGCTCGATGGGCTTGAGGGCCGTCAGTGTCATCCAAAGCAGGGGGAACCCAAACAAGGCCGAGCCCGCGAGCAGAAGCCCGTAGGTGACCAAGCGTGATACGCGGGAGGGTCGGCGCATGGGTGGGTTTAGCTGGAGGTGTGGACTCTGCGAGCGGCGACCCGACCCGCCACCCAGGTGAGCCCGGCGATCAGGATGAACAACACCCACGCCATCGCCGATGCGTAGCCCATGCGCAGGTCGTAAAAGGCGGTCGAATACAGATAGAGCGCGTAGAAAAGCGTGGAGCGGGCAGGGTTGCCGTCCGGTCCGCCGCTCATGATGAAGGCTTGGGTGAAAACTTGCATCGCGCCGATCATGCCCATGACCACGTTAAAGTAGATGACTGGGGAGATCAGCGGCAGCGTCACATGCCAGAAGCGGCGTAGCGGCCCCGCTCCGTCGAGCTCGGCTGACTCCAGAAGTTCGCGCGGCACATCTTGAAGTCCGGCCAAGTAGATGATGACGGAGTTGCCCACTCCCCACAGGCTCATCAACACCAGCGCAGGTTTGGCCCAGGCGGGGTCGCCCAGCCAGGCGGGCGGGCTTATGCCGAGCGGTCGCAGCAAGGGACCTAGCGCCTGGTTGAGCACTCCGTATTCACCGTTGAATATCCAAAGCCAAAGCATCGAGGAGGCCACCGCCGGCACGATCGATGGCAGATAAAAGAAGGTGCGGAAGATCGCCCTTCCGCGCACTTCGCAGTTGAGCAGCACGGCAAGGGACAGGGAGAGCACGCAGCCCACGGGCACTGATAACATCGTGAAGAACAGGGTGTTTCTCAACGAGAGCCAGAAGACGTCATCTCCGAGCAGTTGCCGGTAGTTTTCCACGCCAATCCAAACCGGGCGCTGCAAGATCGAGTAGTCGCAAAAACTGTAATACAACGAGGCCAGCACCGGGTAGGCCGTAAAAGTCCCGAGCCCGATCACCCAGAGTCCGGTGAAGGCCAGTCCGTGAAACACTCGGCGGCGGGAATGAAGAATCATGGCGGAGAGGGGTTTTCGGATGCCGCCGCCTGCTGCCGTGCGAGGCTCGCCCGGTGCCGCGCCCAACTGGCTTCGACTCGGCGTTGCACGTAGGCGTAGGCGGTTTCCGGATCAACCGCCCCAAGTCGCACTTTCTCGTTCGCCGTATTCAACTCGCGCATATACTCCTGCCAGATTCCCATTGAGGGATTGAACTGCGCCCGCGGGCTCTCCGCCAGGGCGCGGAACAACGCGATGTAGGGATGGGGATGATGGCCGCTAAAAAACGGACTCCACTCGCGCAGGGGAGAGTTTTTCTCCTGGAGGTAACAGAGCGTCTCCATGCCGCGCAGTTTCTCTCGCGAATTCGCCCCGGTGTTCGCCGAACTCAGATACCGGATAAACTCCCAGGCCTCCTGCGGATGCCTGGCCCCTCGGGGAATGACAATCATGTCCGCTTCCGCCACCGTAAAGGGCGCGCCGCCTCCATCCCCTTCCCGCACCGATGGCCAGGCGGCGACGCCATAGTCCATGCCCGGCGAAAACTGGCGGATGTAGTTGTTCATCCATACTCCCTGGAGAACCATCGCCACCTTGCCGTTGAAGAAGGCCGACTGGGGCGAGCCGAAGGTTCCGAAACCACTGGTGAAGCGCTGCAACGAGTCGCTCCCATACTCGTCGGTATAGCCACGCAGCCAGCGCAGCGCGGCCACGTTCGCTTTGTCGCGCCCCACGGATATCTCGCCCGCCTCATCCATGAAGCTGCCGCCAAACCAGAGCGGGTTCGCCCACAGCCACCATCCCGGCTCCTGGGGCAAAAAGCCGGCCTGCAAGATCGCCCCCGTGACCGGATCATGCCGGGTGAGTCGCCGGGCAAACTCATCCAGTTCCGCCAGCGTGCGCGGTGGCTTCTCCGGATCCAGACCCGCCTCGCGAAACAGGGTCTTGTTCCAGTGCAACGCGACCGTCGAGGGAGTGGTAACCAGTCCGTAAACCCGTCCGCGGTGGAGCGACATTTTCGCATACACCGGCACATAGCGGGCAAGGAAATCGCTCCCGGCCTGCGCGACGTCGGGCACGGGACTTTCCGCCGCTCGGTCCGCCCGCATGAACTCGTCCAAGGGGAGCAAAGCGCCGCAGTCAGCGAAAGACGCGATGTAAGGCAGCCAGATGCCCGCCAGATCGGGTGGATTGCCGCCCGCCGTCGCCGCGATCACTTTCCGGTCCATCTGCGAGACGCTCACGAAATCCACCGTGATACGATCCTGCGAGGCGTTGAATTCGTCCACCACCGCCTGCATCGCGGCACTCTCCGCACCAGTCCATTTCTCCCAATATGTGATGCGCACTCGTTCGCCGCCGGAGCGATCGCCGCAGCCGCCGCCCGCAAAAGCGATCAAGCCGAGTGCAAGACTGGCTCCCGTTAAAACAAGCCGTCTGCGGCGGGACTGGCCGGCTTCGCTCATGGAGCAGGTGCGGCGCTCGCGGCTTCAGAGGCGCCTTCGACGGCGGTCGTGGGCGCGGGTGCAGTCACCACGGCGTTCCAGCAAAAGTTGTCCACCTCGATCACATAGTCCTTGGCCGGAAACACGCCCCCGCCTCCGGGAAACAGCTCCGCCCGCACCCGGTTGATCGCCAGCCCTTCCGGCTTCGTCGCCAGCCGCAGTCCGGACGCATCGATCTTTTTTTCGCCGTCGCACCAGACTTCGATCCGACCGTCGCTCGCCTCCGCCGCGCTCTGCGCCGTCGCACGTAGTCGAATCGAATGCCAGCGGCCGCGTTGCAGTTGGTAACTTCCCGCCTTGAGCGACTCGCCATATTTGGCCGCCATCCCGGAGTGGTAAACGTAAAGACTGTTGCGGATCGAATCCTTCAGCGCGTCGAACTGAATGCGCACGCTCCAACCGTCTCCCTTCGCCCGCGCCTCCTCGCCCCGCCCTCCATCGTAGCCGGCGCCTCCGCTCATTCCCATTTGTTTACCATGCAGTCCGGCCTCGAAATCCTCCGGATACCGGATGCGAAACGAAATCTCGCATGACTTCGCGTCAGGCACCCTCGCCTGAAGTCCGAGCCCCGTTTCCGTGACTTTTTTCCCGGCCTTGAACGTGACCCGTAACATGCCGTCTTTTATCGCGGCGAAATCCCGTCCTGCGGGAGCGCCGCCATTGCCGAAATCCTCCGTGATCTCGGCTGCGGTGTAGGCACCGTTTTCATGCTCAAAGCCTACTTCGCGCCGTGCGTGGTCTTCTGCGTTCACACCGAGCGCGCCGAACAAAAAAAGAGCGGGGGGTATCCACTTCATAGCCTTATCCCATATCTCAGAAGGATTCGCCGCAAACGCCAAGGCCTGCACGGACGGTATTTTCAGTTGTTTCGTAAAGTCACGTCGGCGCCGAAGTCGCCGTTTGCGCGGGAAAAAATCAACTTCCGGCTTATGCAGTCTTCTTCTTTTTCTCAGCGGCAGACAACGATGGCGTGGCGCAATAGTGCCCGTTAACCAGCGTCACACGGGGGCTGGCCGGTATGCCCCGCTCACCGTGTTGATACATCCAGTCGAGCTGCTCGATCGCAACCGCTCCGATGCCGCGCGCGTCTTCCTGCATACCGGCGTATCGGGCAGTCTC
>JAIYBI010000511.1 GCA_027488595.1 Opitutaceae bacterium
AGGACACTGTCGCCGGGGTCACCTGGGCCGCCCAGCTCGGCTGGGCGGGCTCGTGGCAGATGGAGATCGCCCGCCAGAACGACGACGCCTGCCTCTCCGGCGGCCTCGCCGACCGCGAGTTCGGGCACTGGACCAAAACCCTGGCCCCCGGCGAACGCCTCGACACCCCGCCCGCCTATCTGGCCGTCGTCTCCGGCGACCTCGACGCAGCCTGCGATCGCCTTACCGCGCTCCAGCACCGCCCCGCCGACACTCATCCCGAGCGCGAACACTCCCTGCCCATTATTTTTAACGAATGGTGCACCACCTGGGGCGATCCTTCGCACCAGAAACTCATCGCCCTCGCAGACCGCCTCAAGGGCTCGCCGGTCAACACCCTCGTCATCGACGCCGGCTGGTATAAACCCGACGGCGGCGACTGGGGCAGCGGCCACGGCGACTGGATTCCCAGCGCAAAACTTTTCCCGCAGGGCATCGAGGCGGCCGCCGCGTCCATCCGCGAACGCGGCCTCATTCCCGGCCTCTGGTTCGAGATGGAGACCGTGGGAGACACCTCCACCGCCTTCTCGCTCGTGGACCATCTCCTCAAACGCGACGACCTTCCCGTCACAGTCCGCCACCGCCGCTTCTGGGACCTCTCAGACCCGTGGGCCTTCGCCTACCTGGAAGAAAAAGTCATCGACCGCCTCGAGCGCGGCGGCTTCGAGTATCTGAAAATCGACTACAACGAGACCCTCGGTCTCGGGGCCGACCACCGGGACGGCCTCGGCGAGGGACTCCGCCGCCAGGTGCTCGCCACCTACCGTTTCCTCGAACGCCTGCGCGAACGCCTGCCCCGGCTCGTCATCGAAAACTGCTCCTCCGGCGGCCATCGGCTGGAGCCGTCGATGCTCGCGCGCTCCGCCATGTCGTCCTTTTCCGACGCCCACGAACTCGTCGAGATCCCGATCATAGCGGCCAATCTCCACCGATTGATGCTCCCGCGCCAGAGCCAGATCTGGGCCGTGCTCAAGCCGACCGACACCGAGCGCCGCCTGGTTTACTCACTCGCCGCCACCTTCCTTGGTCGCATGTGCCTGTCGGGCGATGTCGCCGGCCTTTCCGCCGCCCAGTGGAAAATAGCGCTCGCCGCCCAGGACCTCTACGGCCGCGTGGCGCCCATCATCAAACACGGCACCAGCCGGCTGCACCGAGAACTAGGCGAGAGCTGGCGCCACCCGCGCGGTTGGCAAGCCGTAGTCCGCATGTCCGACGAAGGCCGGGATATCCTCATTGTCGCCCACGCCTTCGCCGACGCACCTGCGCTGGTGGAAATCAAGCTCCCGGCGGGTGCGTGGACTGTGGATTCCGAATTTACCGAGCCAAATGGTCTCCCGCTTCACTTCAAGTCAGGCGCCCTGGGAATACCGTTCACCGCCGCCTTCTCGGCCCGGGTGGTGAAGCTGCGTAAATCCAACCCATCGTCGTAGCCGCCGCCACTAGCGGCGTGCATTAACGTCGGCAGGACGGAGAAAGGCATGATTCGAGCGCGTCATGTTCGTGAGTCACGTGGGTCTCCCCACTTTTTTTCGAGCGATTATGTCTGGCGACCACTGGCCGTGGCCGGATGGATCGGCATTCGCAGGGCTGAATAGCCCTTGGATGCCGCCTCTGGAAACAACCTGCGATACCTCGGCAAACATCGGGAAACGTGCCCCTTCGCCCGTAAACTCGTTGTTACCCGTGTTGTTACTTTTACCGGCTTCTTCGTAGGTCTTTGAAGATGAAGATGGCGGAAGGGGAGGGATTCGAACCCCCGGAACCTTTCGGTTCGCCAGATTTCAAGGCTGGAGCAATCGACCACTCTGCCACCCTTCCAAACTCATCTTCGCTAACTGAGCCGGATAAAAATCCGGACGCGATGGAAAAAACACCACGCCCGGCTCCGAGGTCAACTCTGTTGCGGCCCGGGCTCGGACCGGACGGCCGTGGTCAAACCACGACACCTCGCGAGGCGCACGGCTTATGCCCTATTCTTTTGACTCCCTCATGCTCGTAATTCTCCCTCCAGTGATTCTTCTTGATCGGCGTCGAATGATTACCATTTCCATTTCAAAACTGACCAAGCGTTTCGGCCAAACGACCGCATTGCATGGGCTGGATCTCACGATCGAGGCCGGTGAGTTGTTTTTCCTTCTCGGTCCCAGCGGTTGCGGGAAAACCACACTGCTTCGCAGCATAGCAGGTTTTTACATCCCGGAGGAAGGCACCATCGCCTTCGACACCGACGACGTCACGCGGTTGGCGCCGCACAAGCGTAATACCGGCATGATGTTTCAGAGCTACGCGCTCTGGCCGCACATGAGTGTCGCCGAGAATGTCGCGTTCGGCCTGGTCGAGCGCAAAGTCGCCAAGGCGGAGATTGACCGCCGTGTTGCGGAGGCCCTGGAGTCGGTGCGGATGGCCAAGTATGCGACGCGTAAACCCAACGAGCTTTCCGGCGGGCAACAACAACGCGTCGCCCTGGCGCGTGCGCTGGTGATCCGTCCGAGGTGTTTGCTGCTGGATGAGCCGCTCTCCAATCTCGACGCCAAGCTGCGTCTGGAGATGCGCGCGGAAATCCGCCGCGTTTGCAAAGAATTCAAGCTGACGACCGTCTATGTGACCCACGATCAAAAGGAGGCGCTGTCCATCGCCGACCGTATGGCGATTCTGGACAGCGGCCACATTCTTCAGGTGGGTTCGCCGCGCGACGTTTACCGCCGGCCGACTTCCCGGACGGTGGCGCACTTCATCGGCGAGACCGACTTTATCGAGGGCAAGATCGTGGCCGCAGCCAGCGGTCGGGCGGAGGTGGACACGCCCATCGGACGGTTTCACGGCGTGGTGGGTGATGCATTGTTCCGGCCTGCGGTCGGCGCCTTGGTGACGCTCTCCATTCGTCCCGAATGCTGGATGCTTCGCGAGCGTGCGGAGAGCATCAACAGCGTCGCGGGACGTATCGGCGAGGCCACCTACCTCGGGGAGGTCGCCCAGTATGGCTTCATGACCGGCGGGCAATCGCTCAAGATTTACGAGCTCAACCCGCGCCACTTTAGCGCGCGCGGGGATAGCGGGGAAAACCTCTTTGCCTGCGTGGATGAGGACGACGTCGTCGTGCTGGAGAAATAAGCGGGAACCCGG
>JAIYBI010000050.1 GCA_027488595.1 Opitutaceae bacterium
CGCGCTCAAGCTCGATGGCCGCACCTTCCTGCATAACTACGATGCCTCCGCCGATCCCGCGAACAATGTCCTCACCTTGATCCTCTGCGCCCCCGTCGTCGTCGCCAGTTGGATCAATCTCCAATACTACGCCTCCCGCGTGGACCAGGCCCGCTACGGCAGCGGCAACAAGGTCCTGCACAACGTCGTCGGCGGCCTCGGCGTAATGGAAGGCAACGGCGGCGACCTCAAAGTCGGCCTCCCGCTCCAGTCCATCCACGACGGCGAAAAATTCGTCCATGAGCCTCGGCGCCTCACCGTGTTCATTGATGTGGAGCGCAGCCGGATTGACGCCGTGCTCGCCGCCCAACCCGGCGTAAAACAACTCTTCGACCACGGCTGGATCCACCTCATCGCCCTCGAGGGCACCAAGTCCCACCGCTACACCGCCTCCGGCTGGAGCGCGGTCTGAATCCAATCGCCAAACTACTTAACCACGAAATACACGAACGACACGAAACCCGATCCTTCCGTCTTTCGTGTATTTCGTGCCGTGCCCTGCGTAGCCTTGGCGAAGTAGCGGTGTTTCGTGGTTAAAAAATCCGTCCTTCGTTTCAGTTTCCGCCCAAAAACGCCCCCACCGCCGCGCAAAACTCCGCGCGCGTCTCCATGTGCGGATTGTGCCCCGCCGCCGCGATCGTCTCGACCCGCGCCGCCGGGAAATGCTCCGTAATCTTCGCGGCGTCTTCATCCGTGACATAGCGCGACTTCCCGCCGCGCACCATCAGCACCGGCCCGCCGTATCGCTCGCCGTCGCCCAACGGGTTCGCTTCCACCTCGGTCAAGGCCCCCGTGAGCACCGGCAAATTCACCGCCCACTTCCACGCGCCGTCTTCGCCACGCTCGAGATTGGTGGTGAGAAATTTTCGCATCCCCCAATCCGGCACCCGCCCTTCCATTTTCAACTCCGCCTCGCCGCGCGATTGCAGCTCCGGCAAACGCAGCTCGTTCATCGCCGCGAACTCCGCCCGGTGCCCGTGCGAGAGATAGTTCTTCGGCGCGATGTCCACCACCACCAGCCTGCGCACCCGTTCCGAATACCGGCATGCCAGCGCCATCGCCACTTTGCCGCCCATGCTGTGCCCAATCAGGTCCACCGCGCCGAGCCCGCGCGCATCGAGCCACGCCAGCACGTCGGCCACCATTGCGTCATAAGTCATCACCGCGTTCCACGGCGACTTCCCGTGATTCCTTAAATCCAGCGCCCATACGTTCCGCCCGCCCGCAGCCTCCGCCAGTCCGGCACCGGCCGTCTGCCAGTTGCGTCCCGATCCGAGAAGCCCGTGCAGCAGCACCAGCGGCGGCTTTCCCGCTCCACCCAGTTCCCGTGCAAACAAATCGATCGTCGCCATCTTCATGGTTTGACCGCCACGCAATCCACCCAACCCCCGCCGCGCAATCCCCGCCCGCGAGATTAGGCTTTTTTCGGCCGCGAAATCCCGCCACGTTGACCCTTTATGTCCACCCTGAAATTCGCCGTTCTGCCTGGAGACTACATTGGCCCCGAGGTCATGTCCGAAGCCCTGCGTGTGCTCGAGCACGTCGCCAAAAAAGAGGGCCTCACCCTCTCCTACCAGCACGCCGATGTCGGCGGCGCGGGCATTGATAACCATGGCAAGGCCCTGCCCGACTCCACCCTCGCGCTCTGCCAATCCTGCGACGCCATCCTCTTCGGCTCCGTCGGCGGCCCGAAGTGGGAGAAACTCCCGCCCAAGGAGCAGCCGGAGCGCGCCGCCCTCCTGCCCTTGCGCAAGGCTTTTAATCTCTTCGCCAACATCCGGCCCGGTCTCTTGTATTCAGATCTCACCGACGCCTCGCCCCTCAAGACCGCCCGCATCCCCAACGGCATTGATATCGTCTGCATCCGCGAACTCACAGGCGGCATCTACTTCGGCCAGCCCAAGACCACCACCTTGCTCGAAAACGGCGAGGAGATGGCGGTGGATACGATGGTTTACAAAACCTCCGAGATCGAGCGCATCGCCGAGGTCGCGGCCGTCACCGCCAAGGCGCGCGGCAAAAAGGTCTGCTCGGTGGACAAAGCCAACGTGCTTGAAACCTCCGTGCTCTGGCGCCGCGTCGTCACCGCCTACTTTGCCAAACACCACCCCGAGATCGCTCTCAGCCACATGTATGTGGACAACGCAGCGATGCAGCTCGCCCGCGATCCCAACCAGTTCGACGTGCTCTTCACCGAGAACATGTTTGGCGACATCCTCTCCGACGAGATGGCCGTCATCTGCGGCTCCCTCGGCATGTTGTCCAGCGCCTCGCTCGGCACGGGGAAAAACTCCCTCGGGCTTCCCTTCGGTCTTTTCGAGCCGCCCGGCGGCACCGCTCCCGACATCGCCGGCAAGGGCATCGCCAATCCCTGCGCGCAGATTCTCTCCGTCGCGATGATGCTGCGCTACAGCTTCGGCCTCGACGCCGTCGCCGCCAAGATTGAGGCCGCGGTCCGCAAGGCCGTCGCCACCGATGGCGTGCGCACCGGCGACATTGCCTTCGGCAAGCCCGCCGTCGGCACCAAGGCGATGGCCGATGCCATTATCGCCAATCTGTGAGCCAATCAGGCCGGCGGCGCCGAGGGGCCCATGTAATCCTTTCGAGATTGTTTTGTTTTCGAAGCGCCACGTTCGTCGAGAACACCTCCGCTTGGATGCGCGTATGGTTCGAGGCGGTGCCTCAAGCCGCCAAAGATCGTTTTAATAAATGTGAAAAATCTTCCATAAATCGCCGAAAGCTCCTTGTCAGTTTTCGAACCGCTCGTTTCCGTCCCTCAGCCTTCAAATGAAGGCATCCAACGCTAACAAAACCCTGCCTCTGAACTCATGAAACTAAAACTCGCACTCGCTTCGCTGCTGATCGCAGCCATTGCTCCGTTCACCGCTTCCGCCCAATCCCTGGCCATCCCGGGAGAAGTTGGCAACGTCACCTTTGCCCTCAAAGTCTCCTACGAGACTGGTGGCTTCGACGGCGCCTACAATGACAGTGAAAAAGATAGGTCCAAGTCTTCTTACAAATCCGTCATCGTGACCGAGCGCTACTCCAACAAGGAGTTTATCGCCGACATGATCGCGCGCTTCGACCTGACCGGCAGCGCTGCGGACTACTCCATCAAATACGTGAAGTCCGAGGCCATCGTCGCCTACTTCATCGTGAACAAGGCGGAAACCTCCATCACCTGCATCGGCGCTGAAGATACCAGCGACAACGATGGCGAGAACCCCATCAGCACCTACTACACCACCGGCGACTACACTGACTCTGAAATTTTCGATGAGAGCAGCACCGATGTCCGAAAGAAAAACGGCGACCGCACCGAGAAGGGCTCCTTTTCCTCGCTGAACTGCGGAACCTACCTCTACTTCAACCCGAAGTATGACATCAACGGCAACACCCCTGAGGAATTCGAGTGCTTCTCCTTGGTGTCCCGCTCTGGCTCCTACTCCTCCGTCTATACCCAGGAAACCAACAAGACGGTCGAGACCAACCGGACTGGCGCGACCAAGTATACCGACATCACCGGCACCGACTATGACGGCCAGACCCTCTCGGGCTCCTTCACCATCTCCGCGCTCAAGAGCGTGGGTGACGTAACTCCCTACGTGGCTGCTTACAATCGTTACTTCAACGACTAATCTGTCTTTGCGAGCCTCTTCCTAACCTCAGCCGGTCCGCGCGAGCGGACCGGCTTTTTTATTCATGAAAAAACGCCTCATACCCGCTCTTCTCCTGCTCGCGTTGCTCGCAGGAGCGCTTTGGCTCGGCCCCTCTTTCAAGGATAAAGGCCCTGCCGCCCCATCCACCCCCGCCGCCAGCAACCAGGCCGGACCTTCCGTCTCCGCCCGGCCGCAACCTCCCCTTGCCACCGCCGACGCCCCCGTATCCGGCCCGGTGACCCCGGCGGCTCAAGCCACCGCCACCCCCGCGCCACCGCCGGCCAAGGTCGAGGCCACCGCCTCGCTGCCACCTGCCTCAGGGAAACCCGTCACGACTCTCAGCGAACTCTATCGCGCCTTCGACGCCATTGACGTCGCCGCCGATGACGCCGCGCCCTCCTCCCTCGCCACGCTCGTCTCCTACGCCGCGACGGATAATGTAGATATTCGCTCTGCCGCGATCGCAGGCCTGATCCGCAGGGGCGACGCCGCCGCCGCCCCACTGCTGCGCGCCGCCGCCAAACAAACCGACTCCTCCAAACAAGTCATCGAGCTCCTCCAAACTGCCGATTACCTAGAATTGCCTCCCGTCGACCCGACCAAACTTGCCGCCCGCATAAGACCAGCCCGGGACCCTAACGCGCCAAAGCGCCCACCGCCCCCCGACCGGAAAAAGCCAGAGCCCTCCGCGCCCTGATGGTCTGCTGTAGATCCGGCCTTGCCGCCGTGGTGGCCAAGAATCGAGGCACCGCTGCGCAAAGCCGACGCCATCATCGCGATTCTCTGATCGCCCGCCCCGCGAGCCGCACGCTTCAGCCCGTCTAGTTGTCGCACTAGAGCATTTCAAATAAAGCTATAGCCACAAGCGGCAAACCAACCGAGGGCGTCTTGGGGAGTGACGGCGTTGAGAGCGGAGGCGATAGCGTGGAGGAGGTCGGGATGGGTGCGGGCC
>JAIYBI010000459.1 GCA_027488595.1 Opitutaceae bacterium
CTCACCGGCAACGCCACCATCAACAACGCCACCACTGTCTCCGGCGGCACCTTCGGCACCTCGGGCAACACCCTTAATCTCGGCAGCACCCTCGCCGCCAGCGGCAACAACACTATTGCCACAGGCGTGACCGTCAACGTCACCGGCAACACCACCATCAGCTCCGGCGTATTCACCGTCAACGGCACCCTCGGGGGAACGGGCGCAAAGATCGTCGGCTCAGGCGCCACCCTGAAGGGCAATAGCACCATTAGCGGCCCCACCACCGTTCAACTCGGCGGCATCCTGTCCCCCGGCAACAGCCCTGGTATCCAGAACTTCTCTGATGACGTCACCCTCGCAGGCACTACGATCATGGAAATCAACGGCACCGGCCGCGGCACCGCCTACGACGGAATCAATCTGACCACCGGCGCAGGCCAGGACCTGTTCTATGGCGGCACCTTGAGCCTTTCCTTTGGTGCGGCGATAACTGCGGGCACCTACGATCTCTTCGCCCTCACGGACGGCGTCGCACAATCCGGCACCTTCGGCGTCGTGTCCATCGCCGGCACGGCGGTCGCTTCCAATACGGCTCCGGACATAACTGGAACCGGATGGACCGCTAGCCTGATTGATACCCAAAGCACTCCCGCGACCTGGAGCCTGAGCTTCAACAACGCCAGCGGCGACCTCACGATCACCGCCATCCCCGAGCCCTCCGCCTACGCTGCCCTGGCCGGTGTCGGCATGATCGGCTTCGCCCTGTATCGCCGCCGCCGTCAGAACGCCGCCAAACGCGCCGCCTGAACGCATTCCCTGGTAGGGCCTCACCTCGTGTGAGGCCGCTCCGAGCGCAATCCCGGCCTCACGCGAGGTGAGGCCCTACACGATCCGGCCCGCCCTCACCCGGCGGGCCTTTTTTTGTTTTGCCGCTGCCTGCGGGGTTCATGGCCTTCGGCAAAGAAAGCGCTTCCGCGCTTCCGCACCGCTCGGACATTAACACCAGATCCCCCAAGCTTTTAGATTTTGACCACGGATCCCGCAGAGCGGGACGGATGGACACGGATAAGGATGGGGTTGTTTGAATCCGTGTTCATCTGTGTCCATCCGTGGTTAGCTCATTCTTTTAAAAGTTCATTACAGTCTAAAACCAAAGGGTAACTGGTATAACACCTTAGCCCCCATTTTGTCTTCATTCTGCGCATTTTTGCGTCTTTTGTGGCTAAAACTGCCTTGGCTCGGCGGTGAGCAATCCTCGGCTTTCCCACGCCTCCGCGGTGACAAAACTCCCGCGCCTTCTTGTTAATCCACGTTTGAACTCGATTAACTAATGGATTGCCAGGCACCCCTCCGAGCCATTTGGGTGCGGGCCACATGTTCCTGAAATCCCGCACCCTGCTCCGTGGCCTCACCTTAACCGCGACGCTCTCCGCCTTCGCCGCCGAAGTGCCGCCCGCGCCCGCACCGGATGCCGCCCGCGCCGTCGCCCCTTCCGAGCCACCCGTCGAGCTGGAGCCGATCACGGTCTTCTCAAAACGCGTCGCCCTGCAAGAGCCCACCGGCACCTACGCCACCCCTGTTTCCGCCCTGCTCTACGAACCCCAGGTGGACGTGCAGGCACGTAACTTCACCGAGGGCCAGGCCGATGTCTCCATTCGCGGCGGCACGTTTGAAAACACCGGTTTCTCGCTCGGCGCCCTCCCCATCTACGATCCGCAGACCGGCCACTACTCCGCCGAGTTGCCCGCCTCTTCCTACATGCTGGCCGCGCCCGATGTGCGCACCGGCCTCGCCCAGGCCGCCAACGGCTTCGCAGCCACCACCGGCAGCGTGACCTACGGCTGGCGTCCGATCCGCACCGGCGGCGCAGTCAGCGTCGGCACCGGCAACAACGACATGGCGCGCGGCGAACTCTACTCCGGCTACGCCTCCGACAAAAAGCTCGGCGGCTTCACCCTCGCCGCCGACGCCTCCATCGCCAGCGCCCAAGGCGAAGGCACCCGCGAGTGGCGCGATACCAACACCGTCCCGCGCAACAGCAGCTTCGACTTCAACCGCGTCAGCGGCCGCGTGCAGATCGCCAACAAGGTCAGCCAGACCGATTTCTTCGCCGGCTATCAGGACAAAGACTTCGGCTGGCCCAACCTCTATGCCGCCCGCCCCACCACCGCCCTCCGCTACGAGCGCGAACAGTTGCAGACGAAACTTTTCCTCATCAACAACCACACCGAGCTCGGTGCCGACGGCGACTTCGTGCAGGGCGGCGCCTACTATCGCAATCACCGCGACCACTACTCGATCCCGCTGCTCGGCGCGAACTCCCGCCACGAGACCTCCGTGCAGGGCGGCGCCTTCGATGGCCGTCAGACCGTGGTCGAAAACACCGCCGTGCGCTACGCCGCAGGCATCATCAACGACGATCTTGTTTCCAACAACCTGACTTTCGGCCGGTTCATGAGCCGCACCCAGGTTTACGGCACCCTCGCCGCCGAACAGACCGTCGCGCTGGAAAAAAACCGCGACTTCGTGCTCTCCGCCGGCGCCCGCTACGACAACAGCAACCGCGACGGCTCCCAGACCTCGCCGCTCGCCTCGATCGAGCTCCGCCAAAGCCAGTCCGCCCTCACCCGTCTCTACCTGAGCTACGACGAGAGCACCCAGCTCCCCACCTACACCGCGTTGAACAACAACCCCGCCTCGCTCTTCGGTGGCGACGCCAACCTCCCCCGCGCTTCCGCCGCCAACCTCGAACTCGGGGCCGATGTCTCGCTCGCCGGCTGGAAAACCCATACCGCCTTCTTCTACCGTCAGGATGAAAACCTGCTCGACTACATCTTCGACCCCACCGGCGGCCTTGGCACCAGCCGCAAAGCCACCGCCGTCAACCTCGATACCTATGGCGTCGAGTTCTTCGTCCAGCGGAGCTGGGAGCGCTTCGATCTCGTCGCCGGCTACTCCTACCTGCGCAAAGACGACAACTATACCGCCCCCTTCAACGGCAGCTTCTACGCCCTCAACTACGCCGAGCATCGCCTCACCGTCGGCGGCCTTGCCCGTCTCGGCGCAGGCTTCGAGCTGCGCATGGACAACGAACTCCGCCGCCAGGCCGACAACCCCCTCCGCCGCGAGGGCAACGACAACATCAAGAGCGCGCTTGGCTTGTTCTACCAAGTCGCCGGCGTGAAAGGCCTCACCCTCAACGCCCAGGTCGAGAACCTCTGGGACACCGCCTTCCAGGACGTGCCCCTCGTCCCCAGCTCACGCCGCGAGTGGTCCGTCGGCGCGACCTACCTTTGGTAAGCGGCAGGCGCGATCTCAAATTCGCCCCCTACCCCAGCCGCTCCGCGCCCGCGTAAACATTCGCCCGGTCGGCGCGCAGAAAACCCACCAGGGTCATGCACGCCGCCTGCGCGGTCTCCACCGCTAAGCTCGACGGCGCGCCGATTCCCGCCAGCAGCGTCACGCCCGCCGCCCAGCATTTTTGCACCAGCTCGAAGCTCAGCCGCCCGCTCACCAGCACCGCGTCGCTCGCCAGCGGCGTCTCGCCCGCCCACAGCGCCGCGCCGATGAGTTTATCGAGTGCGTTGTGCCGGCCCACGTCTTCCCGCACCGCGAGCAACTCGCCCCGCGCCGAAAACCGCGCCGCCGCGTGCAGCCCGCCCGTCGCACCGAAGCCCGGCTGCGCTACGCGCAAACGCTCCGGCCACAGCCCGATCTCAGCCCGTGCAAAACGCCCGGCCTCGCCCGCCGCCTCGGCCCCGCGCAGCGGCGGCAACACCCCCGCCAGCGCCGCGATCGTGGCTTTGCCGCAAAGCCCGCAACTCGACGCCGTAAAAACATGTCGCGTCAACCGCTCCGGTTCGAAGCGCGCCCGCGCCGCTTTCGACAACACCGCTTCCACCACGTTGCCTTCCTGCCCGAGCGGCAGGTCGCGACACGCATACACGTCGAGCAAATCCTCCGCCGCGCGCACTACACCCTCCGTCAACAAAAAGCCCGCGACCAGTTCCCGGTCGTGTCCCGGGGTGCGCATCGTCACCGCGATACCGCGCCCCGCCACGCGGATTTCCAGCGGCTCCTCCACCGCCACCACATCCTCACGCTCCGTCAGCCGCCCGGCCGCGCCGCGCTCCGTCACCGTCACTCGCTTCGTCGCGGCCCCACTCACGTTGCAACTTTCTCCAGTGTCACCCGTGCGTTGTAGTCCGGCGTGTCGCTCCAGGCGTCGCGCGCATCGCGGTCGAGCAGGTGGTTGCCCTCCGGCCAATGCACCTGCAAGTCGCCGCGCGTGAGCGGAGCGAGGTGAACGCGTCCCGCGTAAACGCCCCGTTTGTTTTTCAACACCACGTTATCGCCGTCCAACAGGCCGCGCGCGGCGGCGTCCTCTTCGTTCATCAGCACGGCGTCGCGGGGCGCGCCGTTGAGCGGATCCACCTCGGCGTAGATGAGAGTGTTGAACTGTTTGCCGCGCCGTGTGCTCACAAAAAACGTCCCGTCCTCGGGGCGCGCCGCCGGCAGGCGCGGTGCCGTCATGCGCCCGCGTCCGCCGGGCAGCGGAAACTTCCCGTCCGCGCAGAGGTGCGGTCCGCCATAAACAAACGAGTCGCCGGTCGCGCCGAGTTTTTCGATGCCCGCGTAGAAAGGCACCACCCGCGCGATTTCCTCGCGGATCGCCTGCCCGCTCTCGCAGCCGAGCAAGGCCGCCCGCTCCGGCCACGCCGCCGCCGCGAGGTCGCGCAG
The DNA here is from genome assembly GCA_027488595.1 of Opitutaceae bacterium. GTDB lineage: Bacteria > Verrucomicrobiota > Verrucomicrobiia > Opitutales > Opitutaceae > IMCC26134_A. Next base: position 4,723 of record JAIYBI010000459.1, read on the forward strand.
GATACGCCACTCCGCCCGCGCCTCGCCCACCGTGCGCGGAATCTGCGGCGAGAACATGACGCGACGCTCCGTGCTCGTCTCCACCCCGCCGCCGTCCTGCTCGTAGCGCGTCTGCGCGGGCAGCAACCACACTTCGCCGCCGGCCGGCGGCTCGATGAACATTTGGTCCACAAGGATAATGTCCTGGTGGATACGCACCGGCGTGCGCGCCAACGCTTCGCGCACATGGTCGGGATCCGGCATTGTGCGCAGGAAGTTCCCACCGAGCGCGTAAAGCACATCGAGTTGCCCACGGTGCGCCGCCTCCAGCATCTGCGGCGTGGTAAACCCTTTCTCGGATGGAATCGGGAACCCATACTGAGCCTCCAGTTTCGCGATGTTTTCCGGCGTCACCGGAACCCCGCCCGGAAGCGCCGTGGTGTAGCAACCCATCTCGCCGCCGCCCTGCACCGAGGAGTGCCCGCGGATCGGCACCACGCCCGTGCCTTCGCGGCCGATCCAGCCGCGCGCCAGCGCCAGATTCAGCACCATGCGCACGCCGTCCGCGCCGGTCGGCGATTGCGTGAGGCCCATGCTCCACACCACCACGCCGCGCTTCGCCCCGCCGACCAGGTCCGCAAAATCCTCGATCGTCTCCGCCTTCACCCCCGCACGTTTGGCGAACTCGGCCAGGGTCTGCGCCGCGCAGGCCGCGCGCAGCGTCTCGATTGAGGCGGCGTCCACGTGTTCGCGGAGGAAAGCCTCGTCGGTCAGGCCGCGCTCGAAAATGAGCTTCAATACGCCGTAGAAAAACGACACGTCGCCGCCCTGCGTCACCGGAAACCAGTAGTCCGCGAGGTCGCTGCCGAAGACCGCGCTCAGCGGCGTGCTCGGGATCCAGTAGCGCTTCAGGCCGGGTTCCAAATACGGATTCACCGCCACGATCTTTGCTCCGCGTTGTTTCGCCAGGAGAAGGTATTTGGTCGAGACCGGCTGGTCGTTGGCGGGGTTCGAACCGACGAGGATGATGAGCTCGGTCTTGAACCAATCCGGGTAGGTGCAGGTCGAGGCGGCGACGCCGGTCATCTCCTTCATCGCCGAGGTCGAGGGCGCGTGGCACAGGCGCGCGGCGTTATCAATGTGCGGCGTGCCGAGAAAACGCGCCGCCTTTTGCGCGACGTAGTAAACCTCGTTGGTCACGCCGCGCGCGGTTACAAACACCGCCAGCCGCGAGGGCGGCGTCGCCCGCAGGCGCGAGCCGAGCTGCGCATTCGCTTCATCCCAGGAAACGCGCGCAAACCCTTTTTCCCCTTGCCGCCGCACCATCGGGTAGGCCAGCCGGCCGAGCGCGCGCAGCTCGGCGTTGTCCTTTTTCGCCAGCTCGGTCACGTCCGCAAGCAGGGCCGGATCGAACTCCGACACGGTGTTCAACCGAAGCAGGTTTAGCCGCGTCAGGCACAGGTGCGGGCCCTTGATCGTCCAGTCGTGCAGGCCCGCGACACCGAGCGCGCAGCCGTCGCACACGCCCTTGGTCAGCACGCGCCAGGCATGCGGGAGGTTGTCGCGGTTGATCCACACGACCTTGAACATGTCGCGAATGTGTTTGGGCTTGGTGTGCCCGAGGCCGAAGGGCGAGAGCCGCGCGATTTTTTCGGCGAAGGTTTTGCGCGGACGGTATTTTTCCAGACCGACGGAATCCGATGCGGCGTTCATAAAACGGTCATTCGCCTTTGCTGATCAGTTCGCCGTCACTTCGCCCGCGATGCATGCCTCCGCGAAGGCCTTGATCCGCCGGCGCAAGCTGGTGAGGGCGTTGCTGCGATTGGCCGACAACACTTGCGTCAATCCCGCCTCGGCGAGGAAGTCCGGCTCCACCGCGAGGATGTCCGCCGGCGTCTCGCCTTGGTAAAAGCCGCACACCACCGCCGCGATGCCCTTCGAGATCATCGCGTCCGCATCCATCTGGAACCAGCAGCGCCCGTCGCGCAGTTCGATGTGCAGCCAGAGTTGCGACACGCAGCCGGGCAACAACCGCCCGGGCGTTTTCAGCCCCGTGTCCATCGGCGGAAACTTCCGCGCCTTTTGCAGCAGGTAGGTGAAGCGCTCCTCCGCATCGGGCAGCACCATCAGGTCATCCAGCAGGGCCTGGCGTTTATCTTGCAAACTCATGCCACTCACAAAACCCACCCGCGCCCGTCGCGCCACTTATCTTTCAAAGTGTCGCGTGCTTTTCTTTTGCGCGTTTTACGGCTTATTGAGCCTATCCACGTCCCTCCCTCCACCATGTCCGCCTCTCCCGCCAGCCCCTCCCCCGCTCCCGCCCCCATCCCCGTCACCGTGCTCACCGGCTTCCTCGGCGCGGGCAAGACCACCCTGCTCAACCGCATCCTTACCGAGCAGCAAGGAAAAAAACTCGCCGTCATCGAAAACGAGTTCGGCGAGGTCGGCGTGGACAACCAGCTCGTCATCCAATCCGACGAGGAGCTCTTTGAGATGAACAACGGCTGCATCTGCTGCACCGTCCGCGGCGACCTCATCCGCGTCCTCGGCCGCCTCATGAAGCGCAAGGACCGCCTCGACGGCATCCTCATCGAGACGACCGGCCTCGCCGACCCCGGCCCCGTGGCCCAGACTTTTTTCACCGACGACGAGATGAAGGCCGCCTTCCGCCTCGATGGCATCGTCACCGTCGTGGACGCCAAACACGTCCTCCTCCACATTGATTCCTCCCCCGAGGTCAAAAAACAGATCGGTTTCGCCGACGTCATCATCCTCAACAAGACTGACCTCGTCTCCCCCGCCGAGCTCGACGCCCTCGAGACCCGCATCCACAAGATGAACGGCGCCGCCAAAATCCACCGCACCCAGAACTCCGCCATTGATCTGAAACACGTGCTCAACGTCGGCGGCTTCAACCTCTCCCGCGCCACCGAGCTCGACCCGCAGTTCATGGAGCCCACCTACCCCTTCGAGTGGGCCGGTGTTTACGCTCTCCCCGCCGGCGCCCACCAACTCGTCATCGGCCACGGCCACGACGAGTGCTGCGGTCACGATCATGCCGACCACGATCATGACCACCGCGCCGAGCACGGCGCGCCCTCCGAAGCCTTGGCGAAGGAGGGGCACGGCCACGCGCACCACCACCACGGCCCCGACGGCACCCTCGACATCGTCGTCATGCCCGTAAAATCCCTCGCCGAAGCCGACCTCATCGCCGCACGCGATGCCGCCGTGCTCGTCTTCTCCGACTGGGAAAACAAGGTCGCACCCGGCGACACCATCACCCCCGGCGGCACCCTCCAGCGTCTGCAAATCGGCGAGCACGCCCACGCCCACTTCGGCCTCACCGTCGCCGCGCCCGGTTACTACATGGTATTCGAAGCCTGCGGACATCACCCGCTGCACATCCACGTGATGGGCGACACCGCCAAGCCCGGCTGGCAGCAAGACTACGCCCACACCCACAGCCACGACGACGACGTCACCAGTGTCGGCATCACCACTCCCGGCGACCTCGACGGCAAAAAGCTCAACGCCTGGATCGGCGAACTCCTTAAAGTCAAAGGCGGCGACATCTACCGCTGCAAAGGCGTGCTCACGGTCAAAGGCGCGCCCAACCGCCTCGTTTTCCAAGGCGTCCACATGCTCTTCGACGCCAAATTCGACACCCCCTGGGGCGCGACCCCGCGCCAAAACACCTTGGTCTTCATCGGTAAAAACCTCGACCGCGAAGCCCTCACCGAAGGCTTCAAAGCCTGCCTGGCCTGAGCCTGATTAAATCAATTTGATCGACGTAGAAGCGTGCTTGCACGCGATTTTCTAAAACCAGAAATTGGCCGCAAGGAGGCGCAGAAGTCGCAAAAAGGAAGGCTTGGTTTTGCGCTTTTGTGACTCTTTGCGGCCATTCTCTCAGCGTGATTGGTCTGGGTCCTCGGTGAACTTTGTGTCCGCGCTCCGACCCGGCTCCGTGTCCAATCCGACGAGACCAGACTTAGGGCGTGTCTGGGTTTAGTCATCGCATCGCTTTCCGCCCCCGCCTTTCCTGCCGGCTATGGCATTACAAACCACCAGAACGTCGTTTACCCCGGGAGAAGTTTGGCCGGATGACCAAGGCATCCACATCAACGCCCACGGCGGAGGCCTTCTCTGTCACGAGGGCATGCATTACTGGTTCGGGGAGCACAAGGGCTCCGGGCCTAAGGGCCACTTGGCGGAGGTAGGCGTGCATGTGTATGCCTCCCGCGACCTCTACAACTGGAAAGATTCGGGCATCGCCCTGCAGGTTTCCTTGGAGACCGGCCATGATCTGGAGTCGGGCTGCGTGATTGAGCGGCCCAAGGTGATCTACAACCGAAAGACCCGGACGTTTATCATGTGGTTTCACCTGGAGTTGAAAGGCAAAGGCTATGACGCAGCCCGGACCGGACTGGCCGTCAGCGACAAGGTCGCCGGCCCCTATCAATTCGTCCGCTCAGTCCGCCCCAATGCCGGAGTGTGGCCCGTGGGCGCGACCGAAGCGCTCAAGCATCCGGCCGCTTCCGCATCCGAACTCGCGGAAAGGGATGCCGTCGTGGCCGGAAAGTATTTGCGGCGGGATTTCCCCGGCGGGCAGATGTCGCGCGACATGACGCTGTTTGTAGATGACGACGAGAAGGCCTATTTGCTGACCGCTTCGGAAAACAACCAGACCCTGCACCTCCACGAACTGACCGATGACTACCGTGATTTCACCGGCAGATGGACCCGGGTCTTCGCAGGTGATTCCAACGAGGCCCCCGCCGTTTTCAAAAAGGACGGCAAATACTACATGATCAGCTCGGATTGCACGGGGTGGAGGCCCAATCCGGCCCGCTCCGGCGTGGCGGACTCCATCTGGGGACCCTGGACCGCGTTGGGCAATCCATGTCGCGGCACGGAGAAAGACATCAGCACGACCTTTGAATCCCAAAGCACCTACGTCCTACCCGTGCCGGGGCATCCGGGAGAGTTTGTTTATATGGGAGACCGCTGGAGGCCGGATAACGCCAGCGACGGCCGTTACATCTGGCTCCCCATCGAGTGGGAGGAGGGCAAGCCCGTGCTCCGGTGGTATGAAACCTGGGATTTGTCCCAGTTTATACCAAACCGCCTTTCCGATTAGATTGAAGCGCGAGGACACAAAGAGACCGCCCGACTCCTCGTAGCTGCCTCTCAGTATCTTTTTCCAAGAGCGCCCGAGTTTAGACCGAAAAAATCCACAAACCACGGCCTGACCTGATCGGACTGGCCGTGGACCATAGCCGACCCGAAAATCGCCAGTTTTCAGGCGGTTTCAGTCGCAAGCGTGGAGGCCGGCGGAGCCACGCTTTGGCTGCGTCGGCTTTGCCACCGGTAAAGGCTCGCACGGTTGATGCCGAGCAATCGGGCGGCCATGGAGAGATTTCCCCCGGCCACTCTGATGGCGCGTGCGATCAACTGATCCTCTGCCTCGGCTAGATTCAAGGGGATTGCGGCCAGAGCGTCGGCGAGGCCGAGGCAGGGGACCGCGTCAGCGGCGTCAATCTCAGCCCCCGCAGGATCGCGCTCCGTCTGATGAGCTCGTTTTGCCGGCGGGGAAAAGTGGATATGGTCCGCCCGCAAATCGCCACCTCCCGCGAATATGACGGCGCGCTCAACCGTGTGTTTCAGTTCACGAATGTTGCCCGGATACGGGTGGCTAAGCAGGCGTTGAACCGCGTCCGGCCGAAGCGGAGGCGGGGTCTGTTTGTGCTCGGCGCAAAACATGCGAACGAAGTGCTGCGCGAGGGCAGGAACGTCCTCCATTCGCTCCCTCAGACTGGGCATGGGCAGGTGAAATTGCGTCAGCCGATAGTAGAGGTCCTGACGAAACGCGCCGCTGGCAACGCGATCCGGCAGGTCGGCATGAGTGGAGGCGACGACGCGAAAACCCACCGCCCGCGGGCTGGCGGCACCGGCGGGCTGGATCACTCCATCTTCGAGCACCCTGAGCAGACAGGGTTGAAGCTCGACGGGCATATCCCCGATCTCGTCCAGGAACAAAGTGCCCCCCTGCGCGAGCTCGAACACACCTTTGCGCACCGTGACCATGCCCGGATTCGCCGCGCGCGTCTGGCCAAAGAGGGCCGCCTCAATCTGATCCACGGTGAGAGCGGCGCAATTGAGGGGCACGAAAGGGCCGCTGGCCAAAGGGCTGCCAAAGTGAATGGCCCGGGCGAGCAACTCTTTGCCGGTGCCGGTCTCCCCGGTGAGCAGCACATTCGTCTGCGGATAGGTTTCAAGGCTGCGCAAGCGATGGATCATCTGCACGAACGCCGGACTGGAACCGACCAACCCGGCCACCGCCCATTGCCTGGCATCGGCATCGGTAAACGCTGCGCCGCCAGCGAGTGCGGACGTTGAGGAATGAAGGTCGGAACTGGGAAAGGAATTCACCACAGGGATCGCGCGGCACCCAGCATTCTCCGCACCAAACCGCGGCGAGGCCCTAGAATTGGCCTGACACACTGGCCCGTATCTTGCTTTTTTAAATGCCATCAAACGCATGAAAATCCCTTCGATTGCCCGCTCCTTCACCTACGCAAGCGTTACTCTTCTTCTCACGGCCACGGCGCAGGCGCATCCGGGACACGACGGCGATCACGGCGGCGGTTTGACCTGGGACTTTACCGGCGGACTCGTGCATCCCCTCGGCGGATTGGACCACTTGCTGGCCATGGTCGCGGTGGGAGTCTGGGCCGCACACCTCGGCGGTCGCGCGCGCTGGGCCGTGCCGGCGGCGTTCATGGCGGCGCTGGCGGTCGGCGCTGCGCTTGGTTCGGGCGGTGCGAGCGTCGGATGGCTGGAGCAGGCAATCGCGGCCTCGGTGCTTGGGCTTGGATTTTTGGTGGTGACGGCCGCAAGGCTTCCTCTGGCAGCGGGCATGGGCCTTGCCGCGCTTTTTGCGATTTTCCACGGCGTCGCCCACGGCGCAGAGATGCCGGCAAACGCCAGCGGCACAGCTTTCGGTCTCGGCTTCTTGGTGGCGACGGCGGCACTGCACACGTGCGGCGTGGGCCTCGGATTATTGTCCGCCCGTGCCCCGAAATGGGTGCGCCAAAGCGCAGGCGCGAGCCTCGTGCTCGCCGGTGGCTGGATGCTGATCGCCTGAGTGGGCCCGCGCTGCGGGCTCCAGGCCCGTGAAATCAGCGTCCAAAGCTCGATTCGTATTCGCGATTCGGCAGCAAGTGCTGCCAAAGTGGGGCAATCATTCCCATGTCCTCGGCCCGTCCCCAGTCCAAAAAGTCGCGTCTCAAATACTATCTGATCGGCGGCATCCTGCTTCTGCTCGGCATAGGCGGAGCCATCATGGCCAAGCTCCGAAACGCCGATAAAGCGACCGTCGTCACCATCGAGAAGGCGCTCGTTAAAACCATCACCCAGACCGTCTCCGCAACCGGCAAGATCCAGCCCGAGGTCGAGGTGAAAATCTCGCCCGAGGTGTCCGGTGAGATCGTCGCATTGCCCTTCAAGGAAGGCGCGGCCGTTAAAAAGGGAGACCTCCTTCTCCGCATCAAGCCCGACAACTACCAAGCCCAGGTCGAACAGCAGGAGGCCGGCCTGCTCGCCGCCCGCGCGACGGCCGAGCAAAGCAAAGCCCAGTTAAGCAAAGCGCGCGAGGACCTGGAACGCAGCGTCACCTTGTCCGCGCGAAACCTCATCGCGGAATCCGAGGCCACCAAGACCCGCACTGATGTCGAGGTCGCGCAGGCCAGCTACGATAGCGCGCTCGCCCAGATCCGCCGCGCCGAGGGCCAGCTCAAACAATCGCGCGACCAGCTTGAGAAAACCACCCTCTACGCCCCGATTGATGGCACCGTCAGCCTGCTCAACAGCGAACGCGGCGAGCGCGTGGTCGCCACCGGCCAGTTCGCCGGCACGGAGGTCATGCGCGTAGCCGATCTCGAGCGCATGGAGGTTCGCGTGAACGTGAACGAAAACGACGTCGTCAACGTCAAGGTCGGCGACCGCGCCCGCATCAGCATAGACGCCTACCCGAACCGGAAATTCGCCGGTCTCGTCAAGGAGATCGCCAGCTCCGCCAAGACCACCGGCGCCGGCTCGCAGGAGGAAGTGACCAACTTTCAGGTAAAAATCCGCATCTCCGAGCCCGGCGTCGCCCTTCGCCCCGGCATGAGCGCCAACGCCGACATCGAGACAAAAACCGTCGAGAACGTAGTGGCAGTGCCGATACAGTCCGTCACCGTCCGCTCCCGCGAAGGAGCCAAGACCATCGAGCAACTCGCCCAGGACCGCGACCGCAAGGCCCGCGAAAACCAGGGCGACGGCGCCGCCGCCGCGGTCAACGAGAAGCAGCAGTCCGACCGCGAGCGCGCCGACCGCGAGGCGCTCCAGCGAGTGGTCTTCCTGCGCAGCGGCGACACCGTGAAACAGGTGTCGGTCGTGACCGGCGTCGGCGACACCTCGCATATCGAGATCAAGTCCGGTCTCAAAGCCGGCGACGAGGTCGTGACCGGCAGCTTCAGTGTCATCACCCGCACGCTCAAGGACGGCTCCGCCATCCGCATCGAACAGCCCAAGACCGACGCGGCGAAGAAGTAAACGCCATGACGCCGCCCTCACCCACTCCGCCCGCCCCGCGCACCGTGCGCCCCCCCGGGCCGCCGGTGATCGAAATCGAGGGCGTGACCAAGCTCTACCAAATGGGCGCCGAGACCATTCACGCGCTCTGCGGGGTTTCGCTAAAGATTCATCGCAACGAATACATCGCGATCATGGGGCCCTCCGGCAGCGGCAAATCCACCCTGATGAACATGCTCGGCTGCCTCGATACGCCGACCGCAGGGCGCTACGAATTCGCAGGCAAAAACGTCGCTGGCATGGTGGACGACGAACTGGCCGAGATCCGCAATCGCGAAATCGGTTTCGTTTTCCAGAGCTTCAATCTGCTCCCCCGCTCGGATGCGCTGCAAAACGTCGAGCTCCCGCTCATCTACGGCGGCGTGCCCGCCTCGGAACGTCACGCCCGCGCCAAAGAAGCGCTCGAGGTCGTCGGACTCGGCAACCGCATCCACCATAAACCGAACGAGCTCTCCGGCGGCCAGCGCCAGCGCGTCGCAATCGCCCGCGCCATCGTCAACCGCCCTTCCATCATCCTCGCCGACGAGCCCACCGGTGCCCTCGATACCAAGACGGGCATCGAAATCATGGACCTCTTCGAGATGCTCTACGAAAAGGGCAACACGCTCATACTCGTCACCCACGAGGAGGAAGTCGCCCGCCACGCCCGCCGCATCATCCGCCTGCGCGACGGCCTGATCGAGAGCGACGAGCGGGCGTAAACTTCGCCGCCATGCGCCGCCTCCGTTACGAGCTTATCGAGTCCGTCCGCATCGCCTTCGCGCAGATTCGCGCCAACCGCATGCGCTCGGCGCTCACCGCGCTCGGCGTGGTCATCGGCATCGTGGCGGTCACGCTC
>JAIYBI010000113.1 GCA_027488595.1 Opitutaceae bacterium
AATCATTGCCGCTAAAACCGAAGTGTTTCGCCCTCGTCGCGGGACCCACCGGAGCCGGGAAATCCGCTATCGCCAAACACCTCGCGCACCAATTGGGAGCGCACTTTCTTCATCTCTCCTTTGGTGGCTGGATGCCTCAAGGTGTGGCCAAAGATTACCAGCCTACCCCCTACAAAATCCTGGAGGCTGCCTCCGAGCACGAGCGGGTCATGGTGTTCATCGATGAGTGCGATAAACTCTCCTCGGGAACTTCAAATTCCGAATGGGCTCGCAGCGTGATGGCCGACATCTACCTGCTGCTCGACGGTGCGTGGCCCATCGAGGCTTACCGTCGTCACAGCAAGGTGGAGGAAGCGGTCGCAGATCCGAAAACCGACAACATCTACATCCTGGCCGCAGGCACGTGGCAGTCGGTGACCTCCGCCCCCAAGAGCCGCATCGGCTTCGGTGGATCGGGCTCCGAAACCTGTATTGAGACACGGATACGAGAAATTCAGGCGATACCCACCGAACTTCTGGCCAGATTTCACCAGGATATCATCATGCTAAATTACCCCACGCCGGAAGAGATTCCTGCGCTCCTGGATGCCTACGGACTCACCCAACTTGCAGCGCAAGCGGGTGAGAACATCGATCCTGCCGGCATCGATTTCAGTAAAGGAGGGATGCGAGTTTTTGAAGCAATGGCATCAAATCTTTTGCTCAAAAAGCGTGCCCGTCAAAAGGAGGTGGTTTTCCATGTCTGAAGATCATCACGAGCCGTGGGAACTCGATGCGGAAGCACAGGCCCGTGGCCGTTGGTCACTCTTGCTGCTTAGCCTGAACGCCGCCTTGAAACTGAACATTGAAGGGCATTACCGCGAGGTGCTGACCCTGTGTCTGGCCATTGAGCATGAACTCGGACTGCGGCCGGTTGTGACCGCCTCGTCCACGATGCCGCGGTTTCCCGACGAGGTCATCGACCTGCTGGTTGACTACGATAACCATCATGCCGACCGCATCGGCTGTTTTGTGTTCGGTCTGGAGCGCGCACTCGCATGCATTCCACAGGTCTGGTTGTCATACGTGGACAAAGTCGGTCGTGCTAATTTTGACCCGGTCGAGCTGGGGGCTTGCGCCGGGATCTGCCGACGCTTCGCCAGCACACCGGACGAGCACCGAAAAATCACAGCGATCATCTATTGGGTTCTGCAGTGCATGCTCGGGCAATTCCCGGTTCCGGAATTTCGTGAACACCCCCGGCGGGGCGACCCTACGCTCACGGTGAGGATCACTCAAAAGATCGAGGCCATCGAACTGAGTTGGAAGAAGCTCGGGCTTCGTCCCGTGGTGAATTCCGACATGGTTCTGCGCTGGGCGGATTCCGAAAGTTGGGTCGCGTGGGTCCGGCTTGCGAACATGCGCACGGGCAAAATCTCAAAACACTCCTACCTCCGCCTCAAATCCTCGGGGCAGTTTCAGTTACTTAGGTTTTAACCACTCATTCCATGACCTTACTTCGTATCCTTCTCGGCGTTTTTTTGAGCACACCTCTTGTTGTTAATTCCGTCCCCGGCTACGGCCCCTTTTTCCCCGCTGAACACGTGCGCTCGGTTTTGCTCGTTGCCGGTCTGGAGAAGTCATTAGCCGACGAGACTACCGACCGGTTCGAGGTATCAATGACCCAGACAGATCGAGCCCAGGTGTCGTTACGTCGGCGTCCGGGTGCCACGGGTGCCGACCTCCACCTAGTAGTTGGGCAAGCCGGAAAAGACGTCGCCTTCCCAGTATCCACAGAAGGTTCTCCGGTCCTCATCGGAGTGTATTCCGTGTGTTTGAATTCCGACGACATGCCCGACTTGATTGCGACTCTTAGCCACCGAGGCTGCGGCCTCTGGGCGGACCTCGTGCAGGTGGTTTTCTTGCTTTCGGACGGTGCCGGCGGGTATGCGATGCACATTGAAGAAACTCTCGATTGGGACGACAACGACATCGTTGATTTTAACGGTGACGGCAGAGTCGGATGGATGCAGACGGAATTGAAACAGGTCGTCGGTGCCGACCGCCATTACCACTCGTTTTGGGTCCACAAGTTGTGGCGTATCGAGATAACCAATATGACCGAGGATACCGGTTTCATTCCACGTCGCCGCGCCTACAGAATCCTCTGATGGTTCTTCGAACACCTATCCAAAACCAAGGTTGCAGTGGGAGTCTTTTCTGTGGTCGAGGCCGCTCGTCTTTCTGGCGCGGGGCTTGTGCCGGCCTGAGGAAAGGGCCGGCCCCGCGTCGATCAATCTAGCGGCCTCGATTCCATCCCCCTCAAGGTGATCGCTGCGCACGCGGAACCCCGTCGCCCGCAGTGTTCCGCCAGCGCACGGTCTAATCGCTTTTCACCAGCTTCACCACCAGCCCTAGCGGGAAACCTTCCAATGCCCCCGGCCCGCACCCAAGCCCTGCACGGCCTGATGGACGGCTACGTCGGCCTTTCCGGGAGAAACTGACGCAAGCACCGCACGGAAGTTTTACCCCACGACGGCGAACTTCGCGGTGCGCGGACCTCGTCCCTGACCTCGTCTGTCCTGGAAAAAGAGATTGGCTAAAGAAACCGCTTGACATATTTTGCATCGATACATTATTTCGAAAGTATGAACTTACCCCTTGTTCGCGAAAATCGCCTCCGCGCCATGGCGTTGTCTGGCAAGCGTGCTTTCACCCTGATCGAGTTGCTCACCGTGATCGCCATCATCGGCATCCTGGCCGCCATCATCATTCCTACCGTCGGCCGAGTGCGGGACAGCGCGCGCACCGCCCAATGCGCTTCGAATATGCGCCAAGTCGGGTTGGCCATCATGTCTTTCGCTGGCGACAACAAGAACGCCACCCCTTCGGGCGACGGTGCCGGTGCCTTGACCGGCGGACAACCCACCTCTTGGTTTCTACAGATCGCCCCTTATTTTGGCGGAGACTTCACTAACGTGGACAAGACCCGGCGGGCTTTGCAGCTTCTAATGTGTCCTTCTTCCGTGCGTTATAGCAGCGGAAATGTCGATGTGCCGTGGAACGGCTTCACTAACACCAATTGGCCTTATATTTCCGATTACGGGTTCAATTTCGCGGTCAACAACCCAACCTACCGGGGTGGTCCGGCCCGGCTAAGGACGTTTAGTGCCCCTAAAAATCCCTCCAATACACCAATGCTTGGAGAAATGGTGCATCAAAATAACTTTGTTTCGCAGACATTCGGCCTTCCCAAGCCAGCGAGCGATCAGGCCGCCTTCGATGCGGGGCAATCCCAGTATCAACGATTCACCCAGCGCCATGGCGGCGGTGGTAATATGGTTTTTTTCGACGGTCACGTTGAGCGTATCCAGTATTCCGAACTCGTCCAACGCTCGACCCGAGGTGGCATCACCGCCTTACAATTTGTAGAGGGGCTGTAATTTTTTCTTCCCCTCGCCCGTTGGCGGCTTGGGATGATGCGTTCGGGCTATCTTGTGCCTCGGATAAGATTTGCCCCTCATCTTTTGCTTTCGCCTCGATGACGAAACGTGAGGAGCTAATCCGAGACATATGATCGGATCTTTAGCCTGAGCCGGGCCCGGATCGCTGACAAATCCCGAACATGAACCGTAGAAATTTTTTGAGAGCAACCGGAGCCGCCGCCGTCGGCGCCATGGTCGGTCACAATCTGTTCGGCGATGCATCCGCCGCAAAGATGTCCGCCGCATCCGGCCAAAGGAAAAACGTGATTTTCGTGATGACCGACCAGTGGCGTTACCACGCCCAGGGCTTCGCGAAGCTGGATCCGGTGCAGACCCCGTTCGTGGATAACTTTGCGGCGAAGAGCTTCACCTTTCATAACGCCATCGCGAGCTCCCCGGTCTGTTGTCCGAATCGCGCGTGCTGGATGACGGGCCTGTATCATCAGGGGCACGGGGTGATGAAGAATGAAGACACCGCCATCGTGCCTGAGCAGATCCTCGTCGGCAATTTCAAGCGGGCAGGGTATTCGACGGCTTTCATCGGGAAATGGCATCTGGACGGAAAGCACCCGCGGGCACAGCCAACCCCCGAGGGCAACCGGAAGGATTTTGACTACTGGTATCGGGTCAACAACCACACCCATTTCCAGCGCGAATACGACGATCACGGCAAGATGGTCGATATGGGCCGGGGCTGGCAGCCCGAGCATGAAGTGGACAAGGCGATACACTATATGAAGCAGCCGAGGGAAACCCCCTTCTTCATGGTCTTGTCGTTTGGCCCTCCGCACAACGGGACCTACCCCGGCACAGGCGAGAAGCGGCACACCCCTGGAGCCTATTCCCACCGGACGGGCGGGTATGGTTATTATGCACCTGCGGAGTTTGAAGCGCCTTATACGAATCTTAAGGAACAAGACATCCGGGCCAACATTCGACCAGTCCCGGTGAGCGACGGGCCCGTGGCCGGCGAGACCGAGTCCGCTCTCGGTGCGGTTCCCGGGTATTTCGGCGCCTGTTCGGCCTTGGATGCGGATTTTGGGCGCCTGCTGGCCCATCTAAAGGCATCGGGTCTCGAGAAGACTACGATCGTCGTCTTCACATCCGATCATGGTGAGATGCTGGGTTCGCATGGCTTGATGACCAAAGGCGTGGCCTTTGAGGAGTCCATCCGCGTGCCGCTTTCGATTCATGTTCCGGGTCTGGCGGGCGGCGACGAGCAGCGGTTGTTCAATAGCCCCGACGTGTTGCCGACCCTGATGGGCCTGACCGATGTAGAATGCAGACATGCCGGGCTGGACGGCATCGATCACTCCGCTTACATGCGGGGAAATCGTTCGGTGAAAGAGCCGGAACTGGCGTATATTGGGTATGCAAATTTTCGGGGCTTCCGCTCAAAGCGTTACACCTACGTGGCGGCCGCGAAGGGCCCTCATCTGGGTGGCCGCGAGGCTTTTTATGCCCGGAAGGTCTTGGGGCGGCAGACGGATCACCTGCTGTTCGATCTGCACAACGACCCCTTGCAGCTGAAACCCATTCAGCGTGGAGACGCTCCGCATACGGATGCCTTGATGGATGATTTACACGTCGAGCTGCGCACCCAACTTGCCCGACGCGGCGAGACTTTGGTGTAGGTTTCACTTCGCGCGACGTGCGAGAAACCGAATAAACCTTTCTGCCCGCACCCCTTCAAACGATGCAGCCCACGGCGATTTCAGTGGCTTTGAATCATGCATGTTACCTCAGACCTCAATATTGTAGAAACCCGACCACTGCCCACCCCTGCGGATTTATTGGAGGAACTCCCTATCTCGTCCGAACAGGCTGATTTCGTAACGGCCTCACGGCGGGCAATTCAGCGAATCATATTCACCGACGAACGCCGCTTCTTGCTTATCGTCGGTCCCTGCTCGATCCACGACCGCGACGCGGGGCTGGACTACGCTCGCCGTCTAGCGGACCTCTCGCGCCAAGTCTCCGACCGGGTCATGATCGTCATGCGCGTGTATTTTGAAAAACCACGGACCACGGTAGGCTGGAAGGGGCTTATCATGGATCCCCACTTGGACGGTTCCTCCGATATTGCCGCCGGACTCCGGTTGGGCAGGGCCTTCATGCGTGAAGTGCTGGATTTTGGTCTGCCCACGGCCATGGAGTTTCTTGATCCGATCATGCCGCAATACATCGCCGATCTCGTATGCTGGGGAGCCATCGGGGCGCGCACCACGGAGTCGCAAATCCATCGTCAGCTCGCCTCCGGTCTATCAATGCCTGTCGGCTTTAAAAACGGAATCGACGGCGGCTTGAAATCCGCAGTGAACGCGATCCAGGCGGCGGCCCAATCGCACACTTTCCTCAGCATCCGCCGGGACGGGGTGCCGGCCGCCGTGCGGACCCATGGCAACCGGGATTGTCACGTCGTGCTGCGCGGGGGGGCGAAAGGCCCGAATTATTCGGCTCAGCACGTGACCGCGACCGAACAGCTCCTGGCGAACGCGGGATTGCCGCTCTCGATCTTGGTGGATGCTTCGCACGATAACTCGTCCAAGCAACCCGAGCTTCAGCCTGCGGTCGTGCGCGACCTGATCGCGCAAATCAGCGCCGGCAACCGCTCCATCATGGGCACCATGGTCGAGAGCAACATCGGTGACGGCAACCAAGTGTTTCCCCAACCCAAGGACACCCTCCGCTATGGAGTAAGCATCACCGATCCGTGTATCGGATGGGGGGATACAGAACGCCTCGTGCACGAACTTCACGCCGGACTCGCTCCACGCTTTGGCTGAGAAGAGGGAGGGGCGGATGGCCCCGTCAAGCGAACCAGTCCGAACGGCGCGCCGGTTTATCGTATCATCCAGTCGTTCATGTTGACGGCACTGAACGACGGGCGGCGCTTTTCGCATGTGGAGCGCATGCGCGAAGATACGACCATACCGGAGCTTTTCGGCATGGAGTCGGTGGTGGGCGACGACACGGTGCGGTGCTTTTTCAAATCG
>JAIYBI010000094.1 GCA_027488595.1 Opitutaceae bacterium
CTCGTAATCGGAGCGCAGGCCGTTGATCTTGTATTCGAGGGCGGCGTGTTTGCGCTCCACCTCGCGCTTTAGCTGGGCGGCCTCCTGCTGGCTGGCGAGCACGGCGGCTTTTTCGAGGGAGTGCTGCGCGGCGCGGGCGGAGCCGGTCAAGACGCCGCCGGGGCCGATGTAGGCGTCCACCAGATCTATGCCGCGATTGGAAATGAGGAACTCGCGAATCTGGTTGGAGTGCGCCATGCCGCGGGCCTTGAGCACGTAGAGGACGCGGTTGCGTTCGCCGTTGCCCTCGAAGTCCTGAAGCAGAATCCAGGAATCCATGAGTGACGACATGGCGGCCTCGCTCTGTTGCAAGGCATGGCCGCCCTGGGTGAGGCTGGTGAAGAGCGAGGTGACGAGGCCGGCCTTCAGGTAATCAATGAGCCGGGTGACCATGCCCTTGCCCTCGGAGTCGGTGCCTGAACTCATCAGACTGGTGATGGGGTCCACGATTACGACGTGAGGTTTGAAAGCGGCGATCTCCTTGAACATCGTCGCGAGATGCATCTCGAGGCCGTAGAGGGAAGGCCGCGCCGAGTGGAAGCGTAACATGCCGCTTTTGACCAAGGGCTCCAGGCGCAGGCCGATGGAGTGCATGTTGCGGATGATCTGATCGGGCGACTCTTCGAAGGAAAAATACAGCACGCGCTCTCCGCGTCGTGCAGCGGCCTGGGCGAAATTGGCGGAGATGATCGTCTTGCCGGTGCCGGGGGTGCCGGTGAGGAGAATGCTGCTGCCTCGAAAGAAACCGCGGCCGCCAAGCATGGCGTCGAGCCGGGGAATACCGGTTGCGATGCGCTCGGAGGAGACCTTGTGGTTCAGCGACAGCGACGTGATCGGCAGCACGCTGATGCCCTCGTCGCCGATGAGAAACGGAAACTCGTTGGTGCCGTGCATGGCGCCGCGATACTTCACGACGCGCAGGTGGCGGGTGGCGATCTGGTCGTTGATGCGGTGGTCGAGGAGTATGACGCAATCGGAGACATATTCCTCAAGGCCGTGGCGCGTGAGGTTTTCGCGTCCGCGCTCGGCGGTGATGACGGCGGTGACGCCCTTCTCCTTCAGCCAGCGGAAAAGACGGCGCAACTCGGAGCGCAGGATGGCCTCGTTGGGCAGACTGGCGAAGAGCACCTCCAAGGTATCCAGCACGACGCGTTTGGCGCCGATGGAGTCAATGGCGTGGCCCAGGCGGACGAACAAACCCTCCAAGTCGTAGTCGCCGCATTCCTGGCTTTCGCCGCGTTCGATGTGGACGTAGTCGAGGAGGATTTTTTTGCGGCGAACGAGAGTTTCGAGGTCGAAGCCGAGGGAGGCGACGTTGGCCTTGAGCTCGGCCTCCGTCTCCTCGAAAGCCATGAAGACGCCGGGCTCGTTGAACTGCATCGCGCCACGCACGAGAAACTCGGCGGCGAGGAGAGTCTTGCCGCAGCCGGCACCGCCGCAGACCAAGGTCGGCCGCCGCCGAGGGAAGCCGCCGCCGGTGATCTCGTCGAGGCCCTGGATGCCGGTGGGGCATTTGGGCAGACGTTGCGCTTTGAAGGCGGGCGAGGTGCGTTTTTTGGGCATGGGGGGTCTGGCGGGAGCCGGATTTTAAGCGGGGAGTGGAGGCGTGGCGCCGGTTTTGGATGCGAAGGTCGTTTGGGATTCGCGGCGGGCCCGGCGGTCCCGCCCTACCTCGGAATTGGTCAGAGGATGTGTTTCTGCAGGGCGCTTTCGATCACGCCGGTGGCGATGGCGTAGCGGGTGAGGCCGGCGGTTTCGTGGATGTTGAGCTTATCCATGAGATGCTGGCGGTGTTTTTCGACCGTCTTGATGCTGATGTTCAGAGCGGCCGCGATCTGCTTGTTGGCGGCGCCCTCGGCGACGAGTTGCAGGACCTCGGATTCGCGCAGAGTGAGGCGCTTGCCGTTGACCACGGCGTGGCCCTCGCGGTCGAGTGGGCGGGAATGGATGCTTTGCATCCGGCGCAGGATCGCCGGGCTGAAAAACGGTTGTCCGGTGACGACCGTGCGGATCGCCTTGGTCAGGATATCGGCGGACGTCTGTTTTTCGAGAAAGCCGCGCACGCCGACCTCGAGGGTGCGGGTGACGTATTCATCCTCGTTGTGGGCGGAGAGCATGATGATCCGGGCGGAAGGCTGCTTGCCGAGGATCTGGCGGGCGGCCTCGATGCCGTTCAGCTCGGGCATCGCGATGTCGAGGAGGATCACATCCGGGCGCAACGCGGCCGAGAGAGAGATCGCCTGGTGGCCGTTGCTGGCCTCACCCGCGATGGTGAAGTTTCCGTCTGCGACGAGCAGGGCGCAGAGTCCCTGGCGGACGACGGCGTGATCGTCGCCGATCAGGACGCTGATTTTTTTGGAGGGCAGGCTCATGATTTTTTGGTGTCCGCATCAAACGGGATTTCGGCGCGCACGGTGGTGCCCTTGCCCTTGACGGAGATGATGCTCAGGCTGCCGCCGACCATTTCGACGCGTTCCCTCATGCCGACGAGACCGAGGCGGTTTCGACTGTGCGTGAGAAGGGTTTTTTCGACGGCGAAGGATTTCCCATTGTCGGTGACCTCCATGCGGATGGAGCCTTTGATCTCGCGGATGTTCATGCTGACCATGGTGGCCTGGGCGTGGCGGGCGACATTGGTCAAGGCCTCCTGGGCCACGCGGAAGAGGACGGTGCGTTTGGCGGAGCCGAGGGCCTCGACGCCGGCGAAAGCGCTGAGATGAATTTTGAGTTTTTTGCGCTCGGAAAGGCTCTTGGTGTAGGCGTTGAGCGCGGGGATGAGACCAAGATCGTCGAGCACGGCCGGGCGCAACTCGCGGGCGAAGCGGTGGACGGCGTTAACCGAGTTTGTCACGAGGCGCTGGGTGCGGGCGATCTTGGCTTTGAGCGCTTTCAAGCCGACGGAGGCGCCCTTGCCGAGGGCGGAGAGCTCGACGTTGATACCGACGAGCGTCTGCACGACATCGTCGTGCAACTCGCGGCTGATCTCGCGCCGCTCCTCCTCCTGCGCGGTGATGATCTGGCGGGTCAGGTTGCGAAGCTTCTTCTGCATGACCTGGGACTCAAGGAACAGCACGCGGTAACGTTCCTTGGAATCGTGCGCGAGCACGACGGCGGCCTTGCGCCGGACGACCTCCCGTTCGAGGCGGCGGTTGCCGAGGGCAAGCGCCTTGGCGTGCCGGCTCAAAATCTGGTTACGTAGAATGAGATTGTCGTGCGCCTCACGGGCGACGCTTTGCGCACGCTCCAGCGGGATCAAGGCGCAGGTAAAAAACTCGCTTGCCTGACGCAGGGCGGAGTTGCGCGGGGATGCGAAATGGAAGTCTGCGGCCAGCGCGACCACCGCCTGCTCGTGGATGATGGCGAGGTCCAAGGTGACGAGGCCGCTGCTCTGGGCGGAGCGGCCGATTGCCGTCGCGCGCCGCCTGCTTGCGGCACCGGGAGATTTCAGGTGCGTATGGAGGGCCTTGCGATAACGCGGGGCAAGGGAGCTGCAGAGGCGCTTTCTTAGGGCAGGATCGAGAGAAGGCATTTTTATGGACGCGGTGGACCTCGCGCACGCGCTCGCGCATCCGGGAAGGCGGAAACGGCAGAACGCTGCGATGAGGGACTTCGCCCAAGCTTATAGAACACGCTCCGCGCGAGGAAGGCGATGGGGTAAAACCCTCCCTTTTGTAACTTGGCGGTTTGGGAGCGGCGGATTTCGGGGGTTACACCGATTACCTATTGCGTTGAGAATCTGAGTTCATCGTAGCAGCGGGGAGCGCCATGCGAC
>JAIYBI010000214.1 GCA_027488595.1 Opitutaceae bacterium
ACCTCGGCGCGTGGATCATCGAGCAACTCACGCCCGCGCTGCCCTCGCTCTCGCACGTCCACGTGCACGAAACGGCGCGCACCTGCGCACGGGTGGAGCGCTGAGCCGCTTCTGCGCTTAAGCGCGGCTCACGCGGCAGGAGTGCGCGGCGAAGCCGGCGCCGAAGGAGACAAGCCACCAGTCGGCACCGGGTGCGGGAGGAGGGCCTTCGTGGAGAGCGTCGTCCAGGGCGAAAAGCACCGAGGGACTGCTCATGTTGCCGTTCTCGCGCAGCACGCGTCGACTGGCGTCGAGCGTGTGGCCGGGCATCGCGGCTTCGATGGCGTCGAGCACATCGCGTCCGCCGGGGTGGGAGAGGATGCGCACGGGCGGAGGCAGCGTGGAGGTTTCGGCGGCGAAGAGGCGGGCGACGGTGGAGGCGGCGAGGGCGGGCACATCGGCCGAGAGCAGGTTGCGCAGTTTGCCGTCGCGTTGCTCGAAGCGGATTTTGTCTCGGGCGGCCGGATCGTGGTGCGTATTGAAACCGCCGATACGCAACGGAGCCGCGGCGTGCGGGCCGGTCGCGGGCGGGGTGGCGCGCCAGATCGTGGCGGCGGCTCCGTCGCCGAAGAGGCAGGCGCTGACCAGCACGCCTGGGTCGTCGTCGAGGTAGAAGGCGGCCGAGCAGATCTCGACCGCAATGCACGCGACGGTGGCGCCGGGGTGCGCGGCGAGCGCGCCCTGGGCGGAGCGCAGGGTGGGGATGGCCGCGCCGCAGCCGAGGCCCACGAGGTCCTGCAAATAGGTATTGGGGCGCAGGCCGAGTTGTTCGGCGACGTAACTAGTGACGCCGGGGCAGAGGTAGCCGGTGCAGGTGCAGATGAGCAGGGCGTCGAGCTGGTCGGCGCGTAGGCCGGCTTGTTTCAAAGCGGCGGCGAGGGCGCGTCCGGCGAGGAGCGGGGCCTCGCGGCGGAAGGATTCGTTACGACGGTCGCCGGGCGCGGCGAACGCCCCCTCGACGGCGCTGAACCCGACACGCCGGGTGGTGATGCCGCTGTCGCCGCGCAGGATGGCTTGCAAGGTAAGGCGGGAGCGGCGGGAGAGGCTCTGGTGGGCTTCGGACGAGGTGATGAGGTCGCAGCACTCCGCCTGGGTGTAGCTGGTGGTGGGGACGGCGGTGGCGAGGGCGTGCAGATACATCAGTGGAGGACGTGGTAAAGCGGGTTGAGCGGAAGCAGCCTGCGGCGGGCGGCGGAGGTGAGTGCGCGTTGGCCGAGCGGGCGAAGCAGGGCGGGGTGGAGAAAGGTGGCGGCGGCGAGGCGCATGCGAAAACGGGCGCGGACGAGGCGGTCGATCTTGGCGACGGTGGCGGGCCACCCGGCATCGCCATGCGACCATGCGATCAGCGGATCGAGCGCGAGGGCGGCGGATTGAAAGGCCATGGCCATGCCGTTGCCGGTGAATGGCGGGATGAGCGCGCACGCGTCGCCGAGCACGAGACGGCGGGGCGCGGTTGTGACGGCGGTGGATTGCGGGGCACGGCCGAAGCCGAGGCCGGCCACGGCGCAGTGCGAATCCGGGTCTATCTCGGCGGCGGCGAGGCGGTCGGCGAGAGCGTCGAGCCCGGCGGCGCGGAGGTAGGCGGGCAGGGCGGTCGCGCGGTCGAGGGAGAGACCAGGGCGCTGGCGGAAGAGACCGGAGACGTTGACCCGGCCATCGGCCAGCTCGCAGAGGCCGACGTAGGCGTGCGCGCCGAGGTGGAGCTCGAGCGGGGCGGATAAGGTGAGGCCGCGCGCGTGGCATTTGAGGCCGAGCCAGGGCGAGCCGGCGGTGGCGCGGCGGCCCTGGGCGAAGACGCGGCCGGGCGGGGAGGCTTTGAGATCAACGCGGGAACGGGTGTGCAGGTTGCCGCCGGCGGAGATGAAGGCGGTGGCGAGGCGCTGGTCGAGCACGTGGCGGCCGATGGCGAGGGCGGGAGCAGGCAGGGTTTGGCGACGTTGCAGAGAGTCGCGCTGAAACCAGGCGACCTCGGTGTGGCGAAGGGCGTCGGCGAGAAATGGCGCGAGGCCGAGTTTCGCGATGGTGGCGGGGTCGAGACCGGCGATGAATTCGCCGCAGACCCGGTGGCGCGGGTAATCACCCGCTTCGTGCAGGGTGACGGGGATGGCGGCCCGACGCAGAGCGAGGCCGAGGGCAAGGCCGGCGAGACCGCCGCCGATGATCTCGACCGGGCGCGCTGGTGGAGCGATATTGGCGGGAGCGGGGCTCATGCGCGGCGGGTGGCGATCAGGCGATAGGCACCGAGGAAAGTGGCGCTGACGCGGCAATCCCAGCGGGCGGGGGCGAGGCAGAGGGCGCGGGGGAGTTCGTCGGCGCGGAAGCCGGCCTCGATGCTCACGCGGCCATCGTGACGGGTGACGGGGCCGGCGCCTCCAAGGGGCGCGCCAAGCGTCCACAGAAGGCGGATGCCGGGGTGGCGTAAGGGTTCATTGAATACAAGCACGCGGGCGGTTTGGTCGAGTTGCGCTCCAAGAGTGGCGAGGGCGGGAGCCTCGAGATGATGCAGGATTAGGTTGCCGACGACGATGGGGTATTCGACCCACTGGCCGAAG
>JAIYBI010000089.1 GCA_027488595.1 Opitutaceae bacterium
AGGGAGAGCTGAAGGAGGTGGAGCAGAAGCTGCGGAAGGCATCGCAAAAAGTTGAGCACCTGCTTTCGGTCGCGAAAGAATCGGGCACGAGTGCCCTCTCGCGCGAAGTCATGGTTGAGGCGCAGGAAGCCGCCGAGGAAAAGGAGCGGCTAAGCACTCGACGGGAGCAACTCAAAGTGGAGATCGGGTGTCGCACTCGTGCAGCAATCGACGCCGAGGTAGTTGCCCAGCAACTACGGGATTTCAGTGAACTGATCGGGCACTTGGAGCCGGAGGAAAAAAAGGAGATGATCCGGCTCCTGATTCGCGAAGTGCATGTTAACCACCTCGACTCAGAAAAAGAAGCAAAGGAGCCCTTGAAGCAGGATTCGGTGACCCAAATACGAACTAATCGCTTCGTGGTTAACATCACGTTTTACGCAACTGACCTATTCTCAAAAATTAAGCGAACTGGTGTTAACCAGTTCGCTTTTGAACCAAAATGGCTGCCCGGGTAGGGATCGAACCTACGACCAAGTGATTAACAGTCACCTGCTCTGCCACTGAGCTACCAGGCAATAAATGGAAGGTCGGTAAGACAGAATTGCGGCTCCCCTTGTCAATGCCCATTTCAAGAAAACCAAAAGTTTTCTGCCCGCGTTGACAGGTTTTGATTGCCAAACGGTCCCGCCTCTCTTTTTGATCAAACCCTTTTCCATTACGCCTGCCTCCAATTCCGGAGTCACAGGGGGAACGAATCCATGACACAAGCACTCAGCCTCACCATCACGCCTCGCGCCCAAACCGGCCGCTCGGCTTCACGTCGCGTTCGCAAGGTAAACCAAATCCCCGCGATCCTTTACGGCAAGCACACGAAGCCCCAGACCATCGCCATTGATGCTCCGGAATTCACCCGCTTGCTCAAGTCCGTCGCCGGACGCGCGCTCATCATCGAGCTCAATCACAAGGACAGCGCCAACAAGGCCCTGTCGTTCATCCAAGAGATCCAGCGCGATCCCATCACGGACAAATTCCGCCATGTGGACCTTCAAGAAGTGAAGGCCAACGAGAAACTCGATATCAACGTCCCCATTTCACTCGTGGGCGAAGCCTATGGCGTAAAGACCCAAGGCGGCGTGCTCGAGACCAGCGCCCACACCCTCCGCGTGCGCTGCCTGCCCAAGGATCTTCCTCCCGTCATCGTCATTGATGTGAGCGATCTCAAGATCAACGAGTCCCTCAAGGTCGCCGGCCTGAAGCCCGTCGCTGGTGTCGAGTTCCGCGACAGCCCCGGCCAGCCCATCGTCGGCGTGCTCAGCATCGCCGTCGAGGAAGTCGCCGCCCCCGCCGCGACCGCCGCCGCCGGTGCCGCCGCCCCCGCTCCTGGCGCCGCCGGTGCCGCCGCTCCCGCCGCCGGTGCCGCCGCCAAACCTGGCGACGCCAAGGCTCCCGCCGCTGGCGCCAAGCCCGGCGATGCCAAGGCCGCAGCTCCCGCCGCCAAGCCCGCAGCCAAAAAGTAAGGTCCGCCCCACCCTCCGCATTGCCGCGGCGGGTGAGCGCGTTTGTTCTTTGAGTCATGTCCTTCTCTCTTGTTGCCGGTCTCGGCAACCCCGGTCGCGCCTACGCCTCCACCCGCCACAACGCGGGATTCATGCTGGTGGATGCGCTCGCCGCGAAACTCGGATTGGCCTGGCAAACCCAGGCCGCCTTCGAGGCCGAGACCGCCCGCTGGGATCTCGCTCCGGACCACACCGTCCTGCTCGCGAAGCCGCTC
Source organism: Opitutaceae bacterium (assembly GCA_027488595.1). Lineage (GTDB taxonomy): Bacteria > Verrucomicrobiota > Verrucomicrobiia > Opitutales > Opitutaceae > IMCC26134_A. Next base: position 1,754 of record JAIYBI010000089.1, read on the forward strand.
ACGTTCATGAACGAAAGCGGCCGCTCCGTGCAAAAGATCGCCGCCTTCCACAAAGTCCCGCCCGCCTCCATCGTCGTCGTCCATGACGACCTTAATCTGGCACTCGGTTCAGTGAAAGTCTCGGTCAGCGGCAGTGCCGGCGGCCAGAACGGCGTCGCCGATCTCATCCAGCGCATGGGGGAAGGATTTGTCCGCTACCGCATCGGCATCGGCCCCAAAAGCCCGCCGCAGATGGACCTCAAAGACTTCGTGCTCGCACCTTTCTCTTCCGAACAACTCACCCTCTTCACTCAAAACATCCCTCACTTCACCTCCGGCCTCCGGTTGCTCCTCGAACAAGGACCCGACCGCGCCATGAATCAACTCAACCGCCGCATCCCATCATGAGCTCCACCAATCGTAATTACCGCGCCACTTTCATCCTCGATAACCGGGGCAAGGAAGACTCCGTCGACCAAATCGTCGAAGGCGTCAAGGCCGTCATCGCCGAAGTTTCCGGCTCCGTCACCGCCGTCGAAAACATCGGCCGCAAGGACTTCGCCCGCGTCACCGACGCCAAGTTCCCCGCCGCCAGCTACGTCCAGATTGATTTCAGCGGACCGGCCTCGGCCCCCTCCGCCCTGCGCGAGCGCCTGCGCCTCAACCAGAACGTCTACCGCACGCTCGTTCAATCCGCCTAATCACGGAGCCGACGCGCAGCATCTCCTCCCATGGCAAACCTCAACCGAGTCCTACTCATAGGCAACCTCACGCGCGATCCCGAGCTTCGGGTCACGCCGAAGGGCACCGCCATCTGCCAGTTCGGTCTCGCGATCAGCCGCTCCTTCAAGGACGAGTCCGGTCAAGTCCGCGAGGAAGCCACGTTCGTTGACGTCGAAGCTTGGGGCAAACAGGGCGAGACCATCGCCAAGTTCTGCACCAAGGGTCGCCCCCTCTTCGTCGAGGGCCGGCTCCGCTTCGATCAATGGGAGGACAAAACCACCCAGCAAAAGCGCAGCAAACTTAAGGTTGTCCTCGAGAACTTCCAGTTCCTCGGCAGCCGCGAGGGTGGTGCGCCTGCGCCCGGTGCCGCCGGCGGATCCCCCATGTCCGACGAGGGCGTGGACCAAACCGTCGAACGCCCAGCCGCTCCTGCTCCTCGCGCACCCGGTGGCGCCCGCCCGGCCCCCGCCCCCCAACACGACATCAACGACGAAGACGTGCCGTTCTAAACCGTCGCATCCCGCGCCGGCCTGCTTTTCTCAACCGCTCCTTTCCTAAAAAACTACAACACCTCCATCATCATGGCTACCAGTGAAATTCTCCTCCTCCAACCCGTCGCCGGTCTCGGCGCCGAGGGTGACCAAGTCAAAGTTCGCGCAGGCTACGCCCGCAACTTCCTCCTCCCCCAGGGCAAGGCCGTCGCCTTGACCCAATCCAACCGTAAACGCGTCGAAGCCCTCAAGAAGCGCCGCTCCGAGCGCGAGGCTTCCGACCTCAGCAACGCCCAGGCGCTCGCCGCCAAGATCTCCAAGGTTGCCCTCGCGTTCGCCGTCAAGACCGGCGAGGCCGGCAAGATGTTCGGCGCGATCACCTCCGCTGATATCCACACCAAGCTCACCGAAGCCGGCATCGAGATCGACCGCAAGGCCATCCACCTCGCCGCCCCGGTCAAGACCCTCGGCAAACACGAGGTCACCATCAAGCTCCACGCCGAGGTCAGCACCGACATCAGCTTCGATGTCGTCTCCGAGAACATCATCGTC
>JAIYBI010000140.1 GCA_027488595.1 Opitutaceae bacterium
CGGCGGTGCGGGAAATCTCGGTCAGGTAGGTTGCGGAGCTTTGCCAAGGGCCGGTGAGGTCGGCGGTCCACTCGGGGGTGAAGAGCAGGTCGGGGCGAGCGGAGGCCTGGAAGTAGGTGAGGGTGAGTCGGTCGTCGAGGCCGACGGCGATGGAGGGCAGGGCGGCGGGTCCGTCGGCCAAGAACGGTTCGAGGGCGAAGGCGTATTCGAGCAGATTGGGGATGCCGTCGGCGTCGGGGTCGGCCGTTGGGCCGGAGACGATGGGATCGGCGAGTTGCGGGGCGGTGAATTTGGAGAAGTGCCAGGCGTCGTAGGGTTTGTCGGCGATGGTGACGGAGGCGGCGGCGGGGGAGCCGGCGGAAAGGGAGAAGTCAGTGGCGACGCTGAGGGTGACAGTGCGGTCGCCTTGGGCGAGGGTGTCGGCGACGGGGAGGACTTGAACGGTGGCGGAGGCGGAGCCGGCGGGGATGAGCACGCCGGCAGGCAGGGCGGCGTAGTGGGTTCCGGATACGGCGGTGCCGCCGGTGGCGAGCGGGACGTAGAGCGGAGTGGTGGTTGGGCCGGTGCGGGTGAGGGTAAATTGGCCCTGGGTGCCGTCGAGTTCGCGGGCCTCGGAGGCGGTGGCTGTGACGGTCACGGTGGGGGAGGTGCGCCACGCGAGGGCGTAGGCGGTGGGTGTGCCAGAGCTTGAGGATACCTGCAATGCGTAGCGACCGGGCGGCAGGGTGGTCTGGTAAAGGTGTTCGACGTTGTCCACCGTGCTGAGGCTGGCGTCGAGCTCTGCATCGAGGGTGAAATTGGCGCTCACGGAATAGAGGCGCAGGTCGAGGTTGGAGAGGCTGTTATCGATTGCGCGCTGCCAGATCAATGCGGCCGAGAGGCGGGTATTTACAGCGCCTGCGGGGATGTCGAAGTAGCAGGTGCGTGCGGATGGGGTGGTGGTGTTGCGAACGCTTGCCTTGGTCCAGGCAGTAACGGGGCGGGTCTGGGTGTTCGATGCGGTAACGTTGCCGGAAAGGAGAATGTTGTAGGCGAGCAGGGTATTGAGCTCGCCGGCGCCGTAGCGCAGATCGAGAGGACGGGCAGTGGTGCGCGCCCATCCGGGAAATTCCTCTTTGGTGGCTCCGGCGAGAAGGAGGGCTTTGACGACATACGGACGCTCCGTCGTTGCGATAGAGGTGTAGCTGCTAGCCAGCTTCTGGGTGAGCAGCGCGGCGGCGGTGGCGACTTTGGGCGTGGAGAAGCTGGTGTAGTAGGGGTCGGGCGCGACGATGTCGGGTTTGATGCGACCGGCGCCGTCGCGGGTGGTGAAACCGGCGCTGTGGTTGCCGTTGGAAAGACCGACCGAGATGTTGTTGTAGCCCTGGCAGAGGAGGTCGGGCAGGGTCGTGCTGGAGGGGGAGCCATTATTCACGCCAACAACGCAGACGAAACCGCGGGTGTTGATGTAGAAATCGAGCTGGGCGTTTATGCCTGCGACTTCGGCCTCGATGCCGCCGACGGGCGGATTAAGGGGGTCGTAGATGGATATCCAGCTGTGGTTTTGAACGCCACGTGTCTCGCCGGAGCCGAGTGTCCAGTTATTGACGTGATAGACATCTATGGTGCCAGTGCCGGGGACGAGGCTGGTGGAGTTGCCGTAAAAAAAGCGCCCCACTTCCGTGGCGTGCCACGAAGGGGTGGTGGCGGTGCCGAAGCGGTTGAAGGTTTTGCCGATCATCTCGGAATCGGTGGGGTTGGGCATGAAGCTGCCGTTGGCGTCAACGGGGGCCTCAACCTGGGTCAGGCCCGAGGCGAGGGCAGTAGGCACCCCTGAGGTGAAAGTCTGGAGCAATCGGGTGTAGCCTACGTCGTCTTTCCAGTCGGCGAAGGCGGGTAGCGCGGCGGCTAAGGCGAACAGAAATGCGGTGAGCCTGGGGCGGGGCATGGCGCGGCGTTGGCTCAATTAGTGATGGGTTATCTAGCCCGGCGGCCAGGAGAGCTGGCGGCGGCCGAGGAGGTGAATATGCAAATGAGGAACAGTTTCGCAAGCGTCGGGGCCGTGGTTGATGACGAGGCGGAAACCGCGGACGAGGTTTAGCTTTCGAGCCACGGTTCCCGCGGTGAGCAGGAGGTGGCCGAGGATGGCTTGCTGGTCGGGCGTGGCTTCGCCGACGCGGGGGATCACGGTCTTGGGGATGATGAGCAGGTGGACGGGCGCCTCCGGGGCGATGTCGTGTATGACGATGCAGAGATCGTCCTCGTGCTCTATCTTGGCGGGGATTTCGCGGGCGATGATGCGTTCGAAGAGGGTGGGCATGGGAAAAGGAGCGAGAAGCGAGTAGTGGGTAGCGAGTAGGTCGGATTCAGAGGAAGAGCAACCGCAGGTCGGCGCTGGGGGCGGTGCGGGCGGCGGCGAGGTCCTGGACGTAGGCGAGGGCTTCTTCGTAGTCGCGACGGCGGCGGGCGGTCTCGCGTTGCTCGGGCGGGAGCAGGGCGGGGCGCAGGTTGGTGATGAGCAGGGTGCTCTCGCGAAAGGGGGTGAGTTTTTTCAGGCCGGTCATCAACTCGGCGCGGGCGAAAAGCGGGGTGGCCGAGGTGAGGGTGCTGAGGGCGTCCCAGTGGTAAAAGCCGTGGCCGGGCTGGTCGGCGAAGAAGCGGGTGAGCAGGCGGGCGGCGGCCTGGTTGAACGCGGCGTCGTAGCGGGCGGCTGACTCGGGCCGGGTGCGGATTTGCTCGGCCAGCTCTGCTAGGCTGAAGGCGATGGCTTCCTTGATTTGCTGCGCGAGGTAGAGGTCGTGGCCGGTGAGCCGGGCGAAGAGCGCATTGATGAAGTGCAGGCGGCGAAGCTCATCGCGGTCGGTCGCGGCGGTGACGGCGGGCGCGGCGGTATTCTCCGGCATCAGGCGGGGTTCCCCGGCGGTTTGGGGCCGAGGGTCTTTATCTCCTGCATGAACTCGGCGACGTCACGGAATTCTTTGTAAACGCTGGCGAAGCGGACGTAGGCGACGTGGTCTATCTTGCGGAGTTGCGCCATCACTCCGTCGCCAATGGCGGTGCTGGGGATCTCGGTGTCGTGCTGGGCTTCGAGGATGTCCATGACGTCATCCACGAGCATGGCGATGCGCTCGGCGTCAACGGGGCGCTTGTGACAGGCGGCGCGGACGGAGCGGATGAGTTTCTCGCGGTCAAAGTCCTCGCGGCGGCCGTCATGTTTGAGCACTACAACGCCCTCGCGGACGAGAGTCTCGGTGGTGGTGAAGCGGTGGCCGCATTCGAGGCATTCCCGGCGGCGGCGGATGGAGTTGCCCTCGCGGCTGATGCGGGAGTCGGTGACCTTATCCTCGATGGAAGTGCATTTGGGGCAGCGCATGGAGTGAGTGGTGAAGGGGCGGGAGAAGGGCGATGTCTTGGCTCAGTTGAGAGCGAGGAAGTTTTTGAGGATCTGCATGCCGCCTTCGGTGGCGATGCTCTCGGGGTGGAACTGCACGCCCCAGATGGGGAGTTCGCGGTGGCGCAGGCCCATGATTTCGCCCTCGGCCGTCTCGGCGGTGATGGCCAGACAAGCGGGCAGGGTGGCGCGCTCGACGAGGAGCGAGTGGTAACGGGTGGCAAGGAAGCCCTGCGGCATACCGGTGAAGACGTCGGTGTTTTGGTGCAGGATGGGCGAGGTTTTACCGTGCATGAGACGCTCGGCGCGGACGACTCGGCCGCCGAAGTAGTGCCCGATGGACTGGTGGCCGAGGCAGACGCCGAGGATTGGTTTTTTGCCGGCGAAGGCACCGATCATCTCGAGCGAAACGCCGGCCTCGGCGGGCGAGCAGGGGCCGGGGGAGATGAGCACGCGCTCGGGGTTGAGGGCGAGGGCCTCGGCGGGGGTGATCTCGTTGTTGCGGAAGACGCGCTGCGCCACGCCCAGTTGGCCGAAGTATTGGACCAGGTTGAAGGTGAACGAGTCGTAGTTATCAATGACGAGGAGCACGCGAGGAAAAGGTGTTTGAGGTAACAGTGAGGTGACGGAAGGCGCGGGGGCAAGCGTGCGGCGAGGGGCGGCGGGCGAAATTCGGGATTGGATGCGGACGGCGGAATGGAGGAAGGTGCGTCATGCCCGATCATTTTAAGTTGTTGAAAACGGATACGCTCACCGCCGCCCGCCGGGGACGGTTGCGAACGCGCCACGGTGTGATCGAGACGCCGATCTTCATGCCGGTGGGCACGCAGGGCACGGTGAAGGCGGTGTCGCCCGCGCAACTACACGAGCTCGGGGCGCAGATCATTTTGGGTAACACCTACCACTTGAATTTGCGGCCGACGAGCGAGCTGGTGCGCGAACTCGGCGGCTTGCACAAGTTCATGGGCTGGGACGGACCGATCCTGACGGACAGCGGCGGCTTCCAGGTTTTCTCACTGGCGAAGTTGCGGAAGATGCACGACGACGGCGTGGAGTTTCAGAGCCATCTCGACGGCAAAAAACTGTTTCTCGGTCCGCAAGAGGTGATGACAATCCAGGCGAATCTCGGCAGCGACATCGCGATGGTGATTGATGAGTGTCCGCCCTGGCCCTGTGAACGCGACGCCACCGCCGAGGCCTGTGCCCGCTCGCTGCGCTGGGCGGCGCGTTGCAAGCAGATCGCCACCGACAACGGATTCCTCGCGGCGGGGCACCATGTATTCGCCATCGTGCAAGGTTCGACCTACGACGACC
>JAIYBI010000241.1 GCA_027488595.1 Opitutaceae bacterium
CGGAAGGGGCGGCTCTGACCATCGCGGTGGTCCTCGGTTTGTCCAATTGCCGCCTTCCGGAACGCCTCTCCCGCGCCAGGCTCGGCTGCTTCGGACTCTGGCTGCTCAGCGCCGCCGCCATCGCCTACTCCGGCATGGAATCATTCTGGCTGCCGTGGTTGTTGCTCTGCCCGTTGGTGTGCGATCCGCGCTGGGTGTTTTCGCTTCCCGGCGCGCTTGTCACGCTTGCCTCGCACCGGCTCGTATTCCTGCTACCCGGCGGCGAGTGGGCGGTCTGGGCCGTGATCGGTTACGCCGTTTGGGTGAAATTCTCCGAGGACGATCCCGCCGCGCCTCCGGTTGGAGCCCCGCGCTCCTGGACCCGTGGCGGCAAAGCGGTGGCCGCGTGCTCCGCGCTTCTCTTTCCCCTGCCCTTCCTTTCATCCACCCTGCTTGCTGGAAAAAAGGAAATCTGGAACCCGCCTGCGGGCGCCCTCGTCCAGACCATCCCTGGCGGCATCATGGTCTCGCTACCGGGACAGACGGATGAAATCGGTGTGATCTGGTATGACTCCCAAGGCTCCGAACGGCATCACAAGCTCGCCATCTGCCTTAAATACCGGGGCATCGAACTCGCCCCCTCGGACGAGGCCCCGGAGGTCTTCACGGATGGGACCTACTGGATGAAGGAATACTTTCTCCAAGGCGGAGAACTCATCCAGAGCCACCGTGACTATGTCCTCTCCACTCTTGGCCCCGGAACCTCCGCCGGCGTCCACCTCATCCTCGTAAGCAAAAAAACGTCAATGGGCGCCGCCGATTTCTCCACCAAAGCCGGACGAATCAGCCAAGAACTCTACGGGCTGATCCAGAAAGAAAAGTCGGGCAGCAAAACTTCAGGTTAAAGTGAAAATCGGCCTCGAAACCTGGCCGGTCATTTATACTTGAGAGGCCTAAAGTTATTCCAACGGGCTTTATGGAACTCCTAAGGTAACCTCATTTGGCGGCGGCATCGCGCCGATTGCGCATATCGTCATGACTTGCCTGCACTTTTTCGCTCTGTTCGGCAACAATGGAGCGGACATCAGCAGGCAGGGTCTCAGTCAGTGCGGATCGAAATGCGGAAACGGCATGCTCCTCACCACGCTCGCATTCAGTCAAAATGGCGTGATCGCTGCCTTGGGTAAATGCCGCCTTTAGATCAATCCAACCACGGTGGATCGCGCTGGCGACGCTGCTGGTTGTATCGGGCTCCTCTCCCAGATGAATAACGAGTTGCTGAAGGTCGCCTGCAAATTTCGCGCGCTGCAACGAGTAGCCTGCGAAGAGGGACTTAAGATCTGAATGTTTCGCATTCTCTCCCGCGTCACGAAAGCCGTCCTGCCCGTCTTTACAGATTTCGATCAAATTGTTTAGGATTTTAGTAGTGTTCATTGATTAGATTTTTAAGCGGCCGAAAACCCAAGCTAACCGAATCGAGAGGAGAAAAACATGGGGTTGAACCCTGCTCTTTGAACTCATCTCAAATTTATTGATCGAAAATCGACGTGTGCTAAAACCACCCGTCCGGATCCACGGAGAATCCAGTTTCCTGTAAGCCTAAATCCGGTTCTCCGGCTCAATCCTGGTAACCCGCAGTTGGTTTGAAACGCCTTTCTCGGATCGGTCTGTCACCTGGGGTAGTTCTCCGATTCGACCTCACCGAATCCCCGCACCGTCGGGAGATTACCTACCCGCCGCGCCCGCGCCCGTTCCGCCCGCTGCCGGGGAGGAGCCGGGCAGATAAACGTCAAACCCACCCTCGCCCTTCGCACCCGCCACGAGCGCGGACGTCACGCCCTTGAGTTGCTCGCTCTGCGCGATCCCCAGGTTGCGCAGCCGGGTGATCCCAGGCAGAGGATTCTTAAAGCCGCTCACCAGCCGGCTGGTCGCCAGCAACTCACCCAGGTAGATCGTCACCAGCGGCCCAAACCCGCGCGCGCCCGGCCGCAGGAAAATCAATTCGCCCGGCTTCATCTTCACCCCCGCCACCGTCAGATTCTCCGGGCGCTCCGCATCCGCCGCCACGTCGGTCTCCAGCCGCGACGGCCCGTCGAGACAGATCACCTTGAGCCCTTCGTTCTCCACCGCATGCAATATCCACGTGCCTTCCCCGAGTCGCGCACGGCTGCCAAAGGTGTCCACCGTCCACGTCTCGCCATCCGGCACCACCGCCAGCGCCGTTCCGGCGAGAAGACGCGCGCCTTCCTTGCGCAGGAGAAAGGCGGTGCGCCCGCCCAGGCGCCAGCGTGCTTCTCTCGCACCGGAAAGCTCAAAGCGCGACCGCTCACCTGTCGTGATGGTGTCGCCCGGTGAAAACTCCGCGCCCACCTTGGCGAAGCGCGTGCCCGCGCCCGCCTCGGCCGGCCGCATGATCACCCGCCCTGCCGTTTCCGCGATCAGAAACCAGCTCGCCGAAGCGGTTACGGTCACCTTTTCCAGCTTTACCACCGGCCCCTCGGCCACGAGTGAGCCGGGCTCGCCCGCCGGCGCCACGGCTGCAACGAGAAAACAACCCGTCCAAAGGAGCCGCCGCATCTCCGTGTTCATTTGCCTTTCATCACATACACCCCGTCCCAATCCGCCGGCGGAGGATCTTGCAGCATCTCCTCGCAGCGCTCGATCATCACGAGCGAGGGATTCGACTCCACGCCGGCGTCGCGCTCCGGCTGAAAGAACTCCAATTTTGCCGATTCACCAAAGGCGGCGATAGCCTCCGGCCAGGCCTGCTTCAGGTAAAAGGCCCGGGCTTCGGCGAACTTCTCCAGACACGCGCGAGTCTGGGGGGTGACGTCTTCCTCCAGCCCCACCACCTCGAACATCTCCACCGGCTCGCGACGGCCCTTCACCTTGATGCGATCAAGCGAGCGAAACACGCAGGCACAGCCCTTCTCCCGCGCGAGACGCACCGTGTTCTCGGTCGCCATCGAGTAAACGCCGAGCGACTTCGAGCCGCTTTCGCAGCGTGCCGCGAGATTCACGACATCGCCCATCATTGTGTAGTTGAAGCGGTGGTGCGAACCCATGTTGCCCACCACGACCTGTCCCGAGTTGAGGCCGATGCGGGTGCGCATCGCGTGGACGAGCGGCGGCCAGCGCGTGCCCTGCGACTGCCAGTAGGCGCGCAGCTCGGCCTGCTTTTTCTGCATCTTCGCCACCGCCTCGCAGGCGCGCGCGGCGTGGTTGGGCAGCGGCACAAGGCCGCCGAACATCGCCACGATCGCGTCGCCGATGTATTTATCCAAAGCGCCGCCTTCGGTCTGAAGAATATCGGTCATGCCGCCGAGGTATTCGTTGAGCAGCACCACGAGGTCCGGCGGCGAAAGCACCTCGGAAAAAGCCGAGAAGCCCTGAATGTCGCTGAAGAACGCCGTAATCTCCGCCTCGTGTCCGCCGAGCTGCGGCTCCGCCCGCGCTTCCACCATGCGCCTCACCAGCTCGGGAGAAACGTAGGAGCCGAACATTTTTCGGATGCGGTCGCGTTTCTCCTGCTCCTCGCGGATTTTCATGGTGGTGAACACCGCCTGCTGAAGGGCGAGGCCCGTCAGCGGAATCGCCAGAGGGATCATCAGGTTTGCGGCCAGCAGGCCCACCACTCCGACTGTCGCAGGAACCAAGGCCAGCAGCACCACGCAGACCACGTATTTAGGGAACGAATACTTCTCCATCACCAGGGCGGCCCCCATGCCTGCCAGCAGCAACACCACCAGCCAAGGCCAGAGCGGCGACTTCCGAAGGTAGTCCTCCATCAGGATGTTTTCCATGGCATTCAGGTGGAAGAGCACCTTCGGGCTTTCCCCGCGCAACGGGCTGGGACCAATATCGGTGAGACCTGAGGCCACCTCGCCCACCACCACGATCTTCCCGCCCGTTACCGGCGCCGGACGGCTGAGATCGCCGAACGCCACCCTTCGCAGCAGGCGGTCATATACGCCGGCGGTTTTATCCAGATCATCTTCCCCCGAGTAAGAGAGTGTCGTGATGCCCGCCAGATTGTTTTTGTCCGCTTGCTCATAGCGGTAGTTGATCAAAAAGCGCCCTCTCTCATCCACCGGAATGCGCCGTTCGCCGATCTTGGCCGACTTCAACACCAGTGCCTCGCCCGGGATAACCGTTAAATCCCGCGGCTCTACGCCCCAGTGCATCATGAGCGTCTGCAAAACCAAGCCGGGGAATACTCGGTCGCCTATCCGCACCACCAACGGAAGCCGTCGCACCACGCCGTCCTCGTCGGCGTCCGCATTCAAGAACGCGAACTTCGCCCCCGCCAGAATTCCCCCGATGGGCAGGTTCGCACCACGCTCGTCTCCCAAGGCGGCAAACACTTCCTCCGCGCAGGGAATCGGCTCGGTAATGCCAAAGCTTGTCGCCGCCTTGCCACCAGACCAATAACCGCTCGCCGCCGGATTCGTGAACGCCCCCATCACCACCGGGAAGGGTGACTTGAGCAAGGGATCGGTCATCTTCTTATCCATGCCCGGCACGAAACTGGGCTCACCGAACACATAGTCCCACGCCATCACGGATGGTCTCGCCTCGGCATCAGCCCCCAAGCGTTCGATTAACTCGCCATGTGCCTCTCTGGAAAACGGCCACTGCCCCATCGTCTTCAATGACAGCTCATCCACCGCCAGCAGCACCACTTGCCCGCTGGGCGCTTGAGGCTGCAGGTTGGCGCGAACCTTTAACCGCATGTCTTCCGCCAGCCACTCCAGGCGCTTCAATGTCACCGAATCGGCGAGCAGAAACAGCCCAGCCCCCAATCCCAGCGTCACCAGCCAGCGCCAGGTCCAGGCGGTCATCGAACGGCGAAATTGATCTAAAAATGCGATTTTCAAGCAATTCTTTCCCCCAGCTACACCGACAAAACCGTGCGCTGCAAGACCCGCTATCCGCCCGCCCCGGAACATCACCAACCGCAAGCCTTCCCGCAAACGGGCTCAGCAATAGCTCTTGTCAATTACGCGGTCCCTGCGATTACCTTAAGGCCAATTTTATGCGTCTAAACTTCCTTCTCTCGGCTTTTGCCCTCACTTTGGTTTCCGCGCTGGGCCTTTCCGCCCAGTCCGTGCGTGTCATCTTCGTCACCGGTCAGGCCGAAATCCAGTCGCCCGCCGAAACGAATCTGAGGCCGGTCACCAAGGGCGAAATCGTCACCCTGGGCACCCGCATCGTCACCGGCACCGACGGCCGCGTCGCGCTCACCCCGATGCCCGGAGTGAAATCCCTCATCTCACCCAACACCGACCTCATCCTCGAGAGTGCCTCCGAGTCCCGCGCCGCCGACGGCAGCATCACCACAGCCGCCACCCTCAACCTAAAGCAGGGCGCAGTCGTCACCGACCTCCTCAAGCAGGAAGGCGTCACCTACGACTACAACATCCGCACCCCGCGCGGCCTCGCCGGCGCACGCGGCACCAACTACACCGTCGCGGTGAACGCCGCCGGGATCGAAACCATTCTCGTTTCCCACGGAACCATCATCTTCAACCTCCTCGATGGACGCAGCCTGTCCGTCACCGCCGGCCAGATCATGATCACCGACGCCACCGGCGGCTCCCGCTCAGCCTCGACCCTCGGCGGACTCTCCGATTCCGACAAGGCCTTCGCCCAAGAGGTGGCGGAAGGCACTCTGAACGCTCTCGAAGCCGCCCTCGACGCCGGCGTCGTCATCAATCCCGAGGCCATCAGCCAGGCCCTCGATCTCTTCCGTAACTTCGACCTCGATCTCTCCGCCACTACCCTCGAAACCATCGAACGCCTGCAAGAGAAGCTCGACGAGCTCATCACTAAAATCGCCAAAGAAGAGTCCACCATCGTCACCGAGGTCAGCCCCACCCCGCCCGGCACCCTCGAAAGCTTCACCGCCGCGCTCTCCCCCGAGCAGGCCGCAGCCTTCGCTGAGATCATTTCACTCGGCGGGTTCGACAGCGCCGATCCCGTCTTCCTCGCCAAGTTCGCCGATCCCGCCTTCACCCGCGACCTGCTCGAAACTGTTAATGTCTACCTCAACCTCAATCCTCTCCCGCGCACTTTCGCCAGCCGCCTCGGTATCCTGGGCAACGCCAACCTCACCGCTGTCGGCGCGGATTCCGCCGGCCTGACCCGTCTGCTCAACGCCTACGCCTTCCGCAATGGTGCCACGCCGTTCTTGGCCGACGAAGCCAATTTCCCCTCCAGCGACCCAGCCTTGAACATCGCTCAAAGCGAGATTTTCTTCCCCGGCACCTCCGGCAACAGCGGCACCACGCTCTTCAACGGCTCCTTTGGAGACTTCGCCAACCCCTCCGCCCTC
>JAIYBI010000165.1 GCA_027488595.1 Opitutaceae bacterium
ACGCGCCACGAATCGCGGGAAACGTCTTTGATCCGTCAAAACCATATTTTTCAGCTACTTCAGTAATATCCATCCATAATCCCGCCTGCACCATACTGTTCATCATAGCCTCGCTAAGGTCCATCAGATCAGGGCCGACTCCGGTTGCACACTGGACAACGATTTTTGTGGCATCGCCAGTCTCTGTAACGACCTGAAATCCGGGATTTGCCTTTGCAAAGCCCGCGCTCTGACGATCCCGTGCCGGATTCGGATCCGTGGCCCAGCGAATGACCACGTTTTCTCCGCTTGGCGGCTTGAGCGTAAGCGTTGCAATGGCGTAAAGGCCCAGGAAAACGGCGAACGCAGCGAGGAAGATGTATTTCATCCCTTAACTCCCCCGAGTTGAAGCCCCTTGACCAAGAATTTTTGGAACATAACAAAAATAACGATCAGCGGAATGATATTCATTACCGTGGCCGCCATGATAAGTTCTGTCTGCCGGCCATACGAACTGTCGAGGCGCAAAATGCCGACTGGCATTGTAAACAGCTGCTCATCTTGGAGCATCACCAGCGGCCAGAAAAAAGACTGGTAAGCGCCAAGAAAGGTGAGGATGCAAAGCGCGATCAGGCCGGGTCGCGAGAGCGGAAGAATCACATCCCAAAAAATCCTCCAATGTCCTGCGCCGTCTATGGTTGCCGCCTCATCCAGCGAGGTCGGGATAGAAAGCATGAATTGTCGGAGCAAAAAGGTCCCGAAGGCACTGAACGCCGCGGGTATGATGAGCCCGTGGTAGGTATTTACGAAGCCAAAGCTTACCATGAGCTGGAAGTTTGGTATCATGGTAACGACCCCAGGGATCATCATCGTTCCTAAGTATAACAAAAAGAACTGATCCCGGCCCTGCCATTGAATTCGAGAAAATGCGTAGGCCGCCATCGCACTTGTGAGCACTTGGAAAAGAGTAATCCCCACCGCAACAAATACGCTGTTAAAATACCATCGTGCATAACGCACCCCGATGTAGGCATCCGTCACCGGGTCCGGAAGATAATCAAGGACAACCGGATAGTTCAGTAGCGTAGGCTCGTTAGGAACGATGTGGGCCTGCTCGACCTCGGCGCGAGGTTTGAAAGAAGCGCCCAACATCCAGAAGAATGGTGCGGACAGCGAAAAACCAATGATACAAAGCAACAGGAAACGGGGAAGGGATCGGGCGGGAATCATAGCTTAGACGTCCAGACTGCGGCCAAAGCGCCAGTTAAATGCGGTGATGCAAAAGAGCATGGCGAAAAGGACCCACGAAATCGCGGCGGCGTAGCCAAAATTAAGATCCTGAAACCCTAGCGTATAAATGTAGTAGCTCAGCGTTGTAGTGGCTCCAGCCGGTCCGCCCCCGGTCATCACGCGGGCTTGTTCAAACCCGCCTTGGAGTCCACCGATCACGGATACGATAGAGATGAAAAAGGTGGTCGGTGCCAACTGCGGCCAAGTGACGTTAACAAACTTTTGCCACCGCGAGGCTCCGTCGATTTCTGCCGCCTCCGTCAGTTCTACCGGAACATTTGAAAGCGCGGCGAGGTAGAGCAGCATATTGGTGCCGCCGATCGCCGTCCAGAATCCCATGATCATCAGCGATGGTTTGGCTAGTTCGATACTCGCCAGCCACTGGGGCAAATCCGATGCCTCCATACCGGTGATGGCCGCAAGGAGCGCGTTGATCGGGCCGGTTTGCGGATTATACAGCGCTTTCCACAAAATCATCAGAGCCACGCCCGAGGTGAAGGCCGGCAAGTAAAAAATAGTCCGGAACGAAACCACATTGAAGGCCAAGCCAAGCGCTGCAATTATCCAGAACACCAAGCTGAGAAGCGCGGCGTCACGATAACCGGCGGCCCACAAAAGACCGGCCATGAGCGTGCCGCAGATCACACAAAGCCCTGCAGTGGACCATGCCCGACCGGTTTTTACAGGCAGGGTGTCGCTAAGGAGGATGGCTAGAAACAAAGAGCCCGCGACCGAGAACGGTAACCCGATCATCAGGTAAACGGTATTGTAAAGATAGAACCAGAATCTTGGGTCATTGCTCTCATAGGCGCCCCACATCGCGCCATGCAAGAGCGCCAACCCGGCCATGCCGGCGAGCAATGCGGCACCTGGAACAAGCGAGATGGATGATACTGAATCCCTTTCGTTCGGCCTAGCGCCCCATAACACCCAGCCGAGCAGAGCAAAGATGACCGCCGCAATAATCAGGCTGTGGTGCGAGTCCGTAAACAAGGCTCCGAGCGCAAGCCCGAAACCTGCGATTAACACCAAGCCAGCCCCCGTTCGGCTGCAGCGTGCTTTGCTGAGCGCCAGCCAGACTGCCCCGACGAGCCCGGCCAGCACCAACAGCGCACTTCCGCAATAACCAGCCAGGACCCACGGCATGTTTTCACCTACCGCAGAAAACCCCAACGCATCATTGAAATTCCGCAGTCCAACAAACTCCCGTGGCACGGAGGGTTTGAGTGTCCAGTTGGTGAATGCCATGCCCAGCGACAGGATTACCGGGAACAGCGTAAACAACAAAAAGCCCGCAAAGTTCGGCATGAGAAAACCGAACACTTGTTTTGGGGGGAGGCGTCGCCGTTTTGGGGTCATTTGGGTTTTTCTTGGGGTTGAGCGGGGCGGTCTTCTCGCTTTGAAGTGCGCTAATGATTCAGATTCGTGGGTAGAATCCGGGCTTTGCCTCGTGAGATCGATGGCAAATTGAATTACGTCTGGTCTCGCGCTCACCGCTATAGGCGAGGGCATATTCGACGAGGTTAGCGACGCCATGGTTGTCGTCGTCGCCGGTGGCACCGCCCGTCACGGGGGGCGATTGGGTGGCGGCCCAGGATGCGTAGTTATTGGCGGCGACGGCACCGACCTGCAGGATTCCATCGCCTAGGAAAGACGCGCTCATGTTGGTGGCCGGACTCGGCGGAGTTGGTCCCGATCCTGAGATCATACCCCTGCCGCAGAACCGCACTCGATCAGGGTGCGACCGTGTCGAGCGTGGCCTCGAGGCGGAGGAAGGTCCTGGAACCGGTGGTGACGGTGTAAACCTTACGCACGCGAAGACCGGTCACACCGGCTTGATCACCATCGGTGCCGGTTCCTGCCGGGCTTCCGCTCACGCCGGTAGTCGTCCAAGTGCCGCTGGTGAGATCAGTCTTCGTTGTGCCTAGCACACTGAGATTGGGATCATCGGTGCGGATGACAGCGGTGAGGGTGAGAGTGGTCGAGGTGCCGCCGATCACCGGGGCCTGAACGGTGTCACTCGGGCTGTTGGCGCCGAGGGCGTAGCGCAGGAGCGGGGTGAGACCATCCGCGCCGACGGTGGTGGGGTTGGCGATGGAGACGGTGACGGTGCGGGTCACTGGAGAGGCGGGGTTGCCGGCGATATCGGTGGCGTTGTAGGTGAGGGTGTAGGTGCCGGGCTTGGCAGTGTTCACCGTGCCGCTGGTGATGACGGTGACGCTCGGGTCCACGTTATCCGTGGCGGTAGGGTGGACATCGGTGTAACTCGAACCCCAGTTGACCGAGGCGGGCGCGGCGGCGGCGATGACTGGCGCGGTTGCGTCCACGACGGTCACGGTGCGGGTAACGGTGAGGGCAGCGTTGCCGGCTGCATCCATGGAGTTGAAGCTCAGGACATAAATGCCTGGGACGGCAGTATTGACTGTGCCGGTGATGACGACCGCAGGGTTGGCGGGGGCAGTCTCATCGGTGGAAACGTATCCGGCGTCTATGTAGGTCGTGCCCGCGTTCACCGTAATGGTTGCGTTGCCGATCACGGTGATGACCGGCTTGGTGGTATCGCCGGCTGCTGCGGCACCCACCTGCAAGATTCCATCGCCCAGGAAAAAGGCGCTCTTGTTGGTGGCAGTGGAAGCGAGTGAGCCGTAGGTGCCATTGGAGCTCATCGCGTTATTAAGAACCAAGGCGCCTACGGTGTCGGTGCCGGCGAAATCGAGATTAACGACTGCGTTAGAACTGATGCGAAGGGTGGAAGAATCGTTGAGCCGTGCGGCCCCGCTAAGCATGAGCGTTCCGGACGTCACATTGGTTTCGCCGCTGTAGGAGTTATTGCCACTCAATTTGATGCTGAAGTTTCCGCTGTTGGCCACGCCGGTCACCGTGAGGTTGCCGGTTCCCAACTGGATCGGCCCGTTAATATCCATGCCGATTTGCCCGGCAGTTACTGTGGTGAGCGTCAGGTTACGATTGTTGCCGATGATCGGGCCGTTGATGGTTCCGAGATTGAAGTTGTGAGAAATGGTGGCGTCGTCGGCGAGGGTGATGGTTCCATTCGCAACCGCGTTTGTGCCGAGATTGAGGGCGCCCAGTCCGCCGCCGCCCGGGCCGCTGATGGTGATCGCGCCGAGCAAGTCGTTTCCGACGGTGAAGTTGCCGCCGTAGTTGAAGACGGCGCCAGACGCCACGGTGATGCTCGCATTGCTGGTGTTTCTCAAGGACAAGCCGTCAAGGACGTTGAGCCTGCCGGCGTTGACATTGATGCCGCCGGACAGGGTGTTACTCAAGTTGCCGGTGAGCGTCAGAGTGCCACTCCCGGTCTTGGTGAAAGTGCCGTTTCCGGTGAGCGGGCCACTCAAGGTGGTGGCAAAGCCCACGGTATTCAGCGTTCCGGTGACACCGGTGGCGATGCTCACCGGGTTGGCGAGGGTGGTTGCCACGCCCGCTTGGAGAGTCGAGTTGCCGGTGACTGCCACTGGACCGCCGCTCAGCGCCGCTGCGTTGCCGTAGATCAGGGTGCCGTCGGCAAGGATGGTGCCGCCTGTGTAGGAATTGGCAACCGTGAGGGTTTGTGTCCCTGCACCCGTCTTGGTGAGGCTCATGCCTCCTGGGGCACCGTTAGCGATCGCGCCTGCATAGCTGGGGCTGGCACCCGTGCCAGGATTTAGCGTCACATTGGTGACGGCGGTGTAGTTGCCGGAAGTGGTGTTAAACAGGGATGCAAGCGCCTTGTTGCCGGTGAGGCCGCCGAACGTAGGGCTGGTGACTCCGGAGAGAACGAGGCCTGCCGTGGTGGTTCCGGCGATGCTGGCGGTCGTATCAATAGGGCTGTTTTGAAGGGCGAGCGGGTTGCTCAAAGTAAGGTTGCCGCCGAGCACGGTGGTGCTGCCGTTGAAAGTATTGGTGCCGGCGAGGGTTAATGTGCCTGCGGCGGTTTTGGTTAGATTCCCACCCGTGCTCGTGAGGTTGGAGGAAAAAGTAATATTATTAGCACCACCAACGTTGACTCGATATTGCTGGTTGGCAGCCGTGCTGAACTGAGAAGAGTAATCGGTGGTGCCGCCGGTATTGTTATATTGGAGAAGGCCGCCATTCAGCGAGATGGTTCCGCCCAAAGCACTAGATGTGGTGGTGTTAACGATCAGGGATCCACCATTTAGCGCTACGGATGTAACGTTGGCGAGGGACGTGCCGCGAAAATCAAGTGCGCCGGTGTTAATCACCACCGGGCCGCTGATGGTGTTCGTGGTGTTGTTCAATATCAGAGTCCCAGCTCCGCTTTTTGTAAACCCACTAGTCCCCGCAAGGGTGGCAGTGATGGTGGTAGTTTTGGTGGCTCCCAATGCATTTACCGTGATAGTGGGAGTGGCTCCGGCAAGGGTAAGATTTCCGCCTATGCCATTCGCGATGGTCCACGTGCCAGCGCTGCTGGTGTTTGTGTCGCCAAAGACAAGATTTCCGATCGTGCGGGCACCGTCTAAGGTGACGGTTGTGTCCGCCGGGATATCAAGCGTGTTGAAATCGGCGGTGAACCCGCTGCCGTCGGCGGGGGTGTTACCAATCCAATTCTCGAGAGTAGCCCAGGAGGCGGGGGTGGTCGTGACATTCCAAGTGCCGTTGTCTGCGAACGCGGCGGAGGCGAGAAGGAGCGCGGAACTGGCGGTGAGGATGAAGCGTTTTTTTTGGGTTTTCATTGTGATTGGGGAAAAAAAAAAAAAAAAAATGAGCACAG
>JAIYBI010000134.1 GCA_027488595.1 Opitutaceae bacterium
CAAATCGGCGAGGACATCCGCAACGGGATGATCAACCAATTCCTCCTCAAGCCCATTGATTACTACGCCTACCGGCTGACCCTCTTCTTCTCCGCCCGCCTCGTCACCGGCTTGCTGGCCCTGCTGCCCATCGCGCTGGCGTATCCACTTTTCGCGGACACACTCTCCCTGCCCTCGGACCCCTGGCGGCTGCTCTACGGCGCGCCCGCCCTGCTGCTCTCCGCGCTCATCCAGTTCTCCATCGCTTACATCTTCGGCCTGCTCGCCTTCTGGTTTTTGGAAATCCAGTCCTTCATCATTCTCTCCCTCGCGCTGGAAACCGTGCTTGGCGGCCAGATGTTTCCGCTCGATCTGCTTCCTAGCTGGGCCTTCCGGTTGTCGCAGTTTCTGCCCTACTATTACCAGATGTATTTCCCCACCGCTATTCTCACCGGACGGCTCGACCAGGCCCAAGCCGCCGAGGGTCTGATCGTGCAACTGGTGTGGCTCGGCATTCTCTACGGGGTCGGCCGCCTGCTCTGGACCCGCGGCCTGCGCCGCCACACCGCCGTCGGCGGCTGAACCACGCTGCGCCGCACCATGCCCTTGATCGGTTACCTTCGTCTCTGGCTCGCCTGCCTCCGCTACTCGGCGGTGCGCGCCATGATGTTCCGCTTCGACTTCATCATGTGGGCGCTGGTTGAGCTATTCTGGATGGGTGTGAACCTGCTGATGGTCTCGGTGATCTTTAACCACACTTCCGAAATTGGCGGCTGGTCGAAGCCCCAGATGTTGCTTCTGCTCGGCACCTCGATGCTGACCCAGCGCCTGCTGATGGGTTTTTTCTGGAGTAACCTTTTTGAGATGGGGCGCAACATCCGCAGCGGCACCTTCGACTTCTTCCTGGCCCAGCCGGGCAACCCGCTGTTCATGGTTTCCACCCGCAAGGTGGATCTCGACAGCATGGCCAACGTCACCGTCGCCCTCGGCCTCATCATCTATGCCGTTCGCGAACTCGGTCTGCAGCCCGGCCTTGGCGACATCGCCCTCTACAGCCTCGCCGTGCTCTGCGGCCTCGCCATCCACTACTCGGTGCTGCTGCTCACCGCCTCGCTCACCTTTTGGACCATCGGCAGCCAGGGCCTCGAAGGCGGCTACTTCACCCTCACCGAATTCTCCCGCCTGCCGCGCGAGGTTTTCAAGGGCGCGGCCAACATCGTCTTCGTGTGGATCCTGCCCGCCGTCGTGGTGAGCAACGTCCCTGCCCGCGCCCTGCTCGACGGCTTCAACCCGACCCTCTTCGCCTGGCTCGTCGGCAGCGCCGTGCTCTGGCTTTTCATCGCGACCAGCGTCTTCAAACGCGGCCTCAAACGCTACGCCAGCGCGTCGTCCTGAGCCAGCCCGCCGCCCCTGCCAACATGGACTCTCTCGCCGATCTTCAGGCCCGCCTCGGACACACTTTTGCCAATCCTGCGTTGCTGGCCGAGGCGCTCGCTCATCCGTCCTACACCAACGAGCACCCCGAGGCCGGTCCGAGCAATCAGCGGCTCGAGTTCCTTGGCGACGCCGTGCTGCAACTCGTCCTGACGGAGGCGCTCTACTCACTCTACCCCGCCGAGCCCGAGGGACCGCTCAGCCGCCGCCGCTCCGTGCTGGCCAACGGCCGCACCCTCGCCGGCCTCGCCTCCACCCTCGGCCTCGACGCCGCCCTGCGCCTTGGCGCGAGCGAAGACAGCACCGGAGGCCGCGCCCGCTCCTCAAATCTTGAGGACGCCTTTGAGGCCCTCGTCGGCGCGATCTATCTCGACGCCGGTCTGGAAAAAACCCGCGCCTGCCTGCTCGCCATTTACGGTCCGCTCGAAACCCACCTCGCCACCGGCCTGGGTCTGGACAACCCCAAGGGCCGCCTGCAGGAGCGCGTGCAACCTCTACACGGCAACACCGCCCTGCGCTACGAAAGCACCCACATCTCCGGCGCCGATCACGCCAAGGAATATTCATCGAGGGTCTTCCTCCTCGACCGCCTCGTCGGCGAGGGTCGCGGCTCCTCCAAGAAAAACGCCGAGGAGGCCGCCGCCCGCGCGGCGCTCGACCAGCTCGGAGTCTGACTGCGAGCCGGATTTAGTGCCCGCAGGTGCAGGCGTATTCCGCCTTCGAGCAGCCGGAGCAGATTGAAAGGTTTACATTGAAGCGTGCCGCCACCGCCTTCGCGTCCGGCGTGGCCTTGATCTGCACCACGGCGGGAAAATTGTTTCCTTCCGGCAGGGTTTGGTCGGAGAGCAATACACCGCCAACCTCTTTAAACGTAAGTTTAGTTGGCGCCGAGCGTTCTCCGGCTGTGACAACCACACTCTGTCCGGCGGGCGCGACCGCTTTGCCGTCCTCGCCGATGAAGGTGATCTGCACCTTGCGTTCGGCGGTGACAAGGAACTCGGCGTGGGGCGAGACCGCCGTGATCAGGCGGCCGCCGTTGGGGCCGGCGACGTTTTTCCCATGGGCGAGGGCGGCATTAAACGTGAAGGCAGAGGTGAGGACAAAGAACGCGATTAAGCGAAGGACGATGGTTTTCATGACGTTTGGTAGGATTGGATTTGATGTTTCTGATGGAGAGAAAACGGGGTCTCACTGCGCCGCCGCCGCGCCGCGCGCCAGAGCGCGCTCGGCGGCTTTGCGACCGAAGCGGAAGAAGATTAGCGGAGTAACGAGAAAATCGAGCAGCGTGGAAGAGATGAGTCCGCCCACGATCACGACCGCGACCGGATGGAGGATTTCTTTGCCCGGTTGATCGCCCGCCAGCACGAGCGGGATCAAGGCCATGCCGGCGGCGAGCGCGGTCATCAGCACCGGAACCATTCGTTCCTGCGTGCCGCGAATCACCATCGCCCGGGTAAAGCCTTCGCCCTCGTGCTTCATGAGGTGGAGATAATGCGAGAGCATCATGATGCCGTTGCGTGCCGCCACCCCGCCCACCGCGATGAACCCGACCAGCGTGGCGATGCTGATGTTGTCGAGTTTGAGCCAGGTGAAGACTAGCCCGCCAACGAGGGCGAGGGGGATGTTCAGCATCACCTGCAACGCGAGCGACCAGCTCTGGAAATATCCGTGGAGCAGGAAAACGATCACCACGAAAACCAGCGCGCTGAAGAGCAGGATGCGTTGAGTGGCGTCCCGCTGCGCCCGAAACTCGCCTTCGTAAGTGATGAAGTATCCCTCGGGCAGCGGCACCTTCGCCTGCACTTCGGTCTGCAGGCGTTTCACCAACACGCCGACGTCACGGGCGGTCGGTTTGATCGCGATGGTGAAGCGGCGCTGGCTGTTTTCGCGAAAGATCACGTTCGGGCCGCTGGCCTCGCGCACGGCGGCGACGGCGGAGAGCGGCACGTGCTGCGAGTTGCCGGTTTCGACTGGAAGCTGGGCGATGCGTTCGGGGCTGTCGCGCCACGCAAGCGGAAGGCGGAGGACGAGATTGATGGCGCGCTGGCCATCTCGCAGCTCAGCGATCTCCTTGCCGCCGATGAGTGCGCCGAGTTGCTCGTTGAGCTCACCGGGCGTGATGCCGTAGGCGGTGGCACGGTCGCGATCCACCTCGATGCGGAGCTGTGGGATCGTCGCCTGCTGATCGAGTTTCGCATCGGCCAATCCCGGGATGGTCCTGGCCACCGCCTGCACCTCGGTGCCGAGCCGGCGAAGGACGTCGAGATCGGGTCCGAAAACCTTGATCGCCACCGGCGCGGAGACACCGCTGAGCATGTGACCGATGCGGTCGGCGAGGGGACCGCCCACGACAGAAAAGGTGCCCGGCACGGTTCTGAGGCGGCTCCTCAGGTCTGCTAGAATCTCAGTCCGCGAACGAGGCGGCGGGCCGCCCGCCGCAGCCGTCTCGGAGGAATCGCGGAAATCCACGTCGAACTCCGCGGTGGAAACCGGCACCACGTGGTCGCCGCGTTCGGCGCGCCCGAGTCGGCGGCCGACCTTGCGCACCTCGGGCACGGCGAGGATCTGCGCCTCGATTACGTCGGAGATGCGATTCATCTCCTCCAGCGAAGTGCCGGGCGCGGACGTCACGGCGATGAGCGCGGTCTCCTCCTTAAAAGCGGGCAGGAAATCCTTTCCCATTTTCGGATAGAGCATGAACGCGGCGACCATGCCGGCCCCGACGACCACGAGCACCGGCAGGGGATAGTCGAGCCCGACGCGCAGGGATGTGGCGCGCAGGAGCCGCTGCAAGCGAGTGACGAGCCAGCCGTCCGCGTGCGCCTGCCCGGCTTTGGGTTTCAGGAAAAACGAGCAGAGCACCGGTATCAACGTCAGGGATACGACGAACGAAGCGGCCATGCTGACGATGGTGGCGATGGCGATGGGGGCGAAGAGCTTGCCCTCGACCCCGCTCAGCCCGAGCAGCGGCAGGAAAACCAGGACGATTAAAATGGTGGCGTAAAAAATCGAGCTGCGCACCTCGCCGGAAGCGGCGGCGATGACCGCGAGGCGCGAGCGCGGCGCGGCGTGCGCGGCATTTTCACGGAGACGGCGGAAGACGTTTTCGACGTCCACGATGGCGTCGTCCACCACCATGCCGATCGCCACGGCGAGGCCGCCCAGCGTCATCGAGTTCACCGAGATTCCAAAGCGTTGGAACACGAGCAGCGTGATGGCGAAACTCATGGGAATGGCCATGAGCGTGATCAAGGTGGTGCGCACGTTGAGCAGGAAGAGGAGCAGAACGAGGGTCACCATGATGGCGCCGTCGCGGATGGCCTCCGCGAGATTGCCGATGGCGTGGTCTATGAAGTCCTTTTGCTGGAAGAGCGGCACGGTCTCGATTCCGGCGGGCAGCCCGGGCTGGAGCTCGGCGAGGGCGTTTTTGATCTGAGCGGTCAGCGCGCGGGTATCGAAGCCGGGCGACTTGGTGATGGACATGATGACGCCGTAGGTGGGCGTCTTCTCGGGGGCCTGGCTCACGGTGGCATCGCCGCGCATCGGCTCGATGCCCCACGTGACGGCGGCGACATCGGCGATGGTGACGGGGCGGTCGTTTACGGATTTTATGACGGTGCGGGCGAGTTCGCCGAGGTCGGTCGTCATGGCGAGGTTGCGCACCATTATCTCGGTTGGGCCGGTATTGATGAACCCGCCGGTGGTGGTGCTGGCGGCGTGGGCGACGGCGGCTTCGAGTTCGGCGAAGCTCACGTCGTGGGCCTGCAGCCGATACGGATCGGGC
>JAIYBI010000540.1 GCA_027488595.1 Opitutaceae bacterium
CTTGTCGCGACGGCAAAGGAGACCGCCATGGATCTTCGGATGCAGGGTTTTGACGCGCCCTTCCATCATCTCGGGGAAGCCGGTGTGCTGGCTCACCTCGGTGACGGGCAGTCCCCTTTCGGCGAGCAGTTTGGCGGTGCCGCCGGTCGAGAGCAGCGTGTAGCCGTGCTGTTTGACGAGGGCGCTGGCGAAGTCCGCCAGGCCGCGTTTGTCACTCACTGAAAGTAGGGCCAGCTTTTGCATGTGGGAAAAGGGTTTTTGTGCGAGCCGCACGAGCCACTGGCAAGAAGCATGTCGGCGCGTTTATTGGCCTCCGTGCTTGTGTCCGGAGTGCGAGCCATCGGAAGGCACAAGATGCTCGTGAAACCAGTGGTGCACCGAGGCGCGCCCGCGCACGATCGTTAGCACGCCGAAGGCGATCAACAACAGGCCGGCGAATCGCAGCCCGCGTCCGCGCAGGCGGGGAGAGATTTTATCACCCAGCAATCCCACCAACAACAAGCCCGGCAGTGTCGCGAAACCAAACACGTATGCACCCGCGACAACCCCGCCGATCTCGTCGCGGCTGACCAGCAGCAACAAAGCCGCGAGCGAGAGTCCGCAGGGCAGGAAACCGTTTATCCAGCCGGTGAGCACACAGCGCCAGAGCGTGGGCCGGCTCCAGAGCACTTGCAGGGAGCCGCACGCCCGTCCGGCCCATCCGGCGGCCGACCCACCCGACCATCGCCAGCCCGTGGCATAGCCCGCGCCGATGAGGATCATCACGCCACCCGCCACCCAGGCGAGCAGGTCTTGGGCACGGCCAACCGGCGTTTCGATATCCACCCAACCGGCGGCCAGAAACAGCAGCACGCCGAGAAAAACATAGGCCGTGGCCTTGCCGAGTTGGTAGGCGATGTGGCGCGCCAAAAGCAAAGCCGCCCCACCTTGCGCTCGCGCCCCGACCGACACCGCAAGCGCAAAGGGGGCGCACATGCCGACGCAGTGGGCGCTGCCGAGCAGCCCCATCACCGCCACCGCCGCGTAGTCGCTCCAGGTCATGGGCGGCACGTTTACCACCGCATCCCGTCGCGCAAGCGGTTTCGCCAAACCCGCGAGCGGGCGGCGAACCGGCCCGCACCTACCGCACGTTCAAGGCCTTGACCGCATCCCGATAGGCGGTCTGCGCCTCCTCGCGGTTTCGAGCGTTTACCTGCAGGTCGTTCATCAAGCCGTCCTTGATGTCGTAAACCCATCCGTGGACGGTCAGGGCCTGGCCTCGTTCCCACGCATCCCGCACGATTGAGGTCTGGCAGACATTCGAGGCCTGCTCGACCACATTGAGTTCGCACAACTTCCGATAACGCGCCGCCTCATCCGGCAGGATGCCGAGGCAATTTTCGTGTTTCTCGCAGACATCCTGCACGTGCCGCAGCCAGTTGTCGGCCAGCCCCACCCGTTCGCACCGCAGCGCCGAGCGCACGCCGCTGCAGCCATAATGACCGACCACCATGATGTGTTTCACTTTCAGCACATCCACCGCGAACTGGATTACCGAGAGGCAGTTCAGGTCCGTGTGCACGACGACGTTGGCAATGTTGCGATGCACGAAAAGTTCGCCGGGCAGGAGGCCCACTATCTCATTGGCCGGCACGCGGCTGTCCGAGCAGCCGATCCAGAGCAGCTCGGGATTCTGCTGCCGTGCGAGTTTGGCAAAAAACTCCGGGTCCGACTCGCTGATTTTTTTCGCCCAGGCCCGGTTTTGCTCAAATAGATGCGGCAGTGATTTCATTGTGGATGCGACCTTTTGAAACCCACCGCCAGCTGTCCACCATCGAATGAAGGCTGTTGACCGCTGCGTCCTACGCGCGGCCTCAACCCTGCCCTTGCATGTTACGAATAAAGGCGTCGGCCTCGCTGATGGAACGCTCCATCTCGGTGACGAGTTTGCCGATGTCACGCTCCAGATCCTTGGCCGTGCCGCTCAGACCCGCGACCGCGCGTGCGTTGAGGTTGTGTTTTAGGAAAAGCACCTGATCGCGGAAAGTCGCCAGCACGGGATCCATGCGTTTGGTCGCCTTTTGCATGGCGGCGGTGAGTTTTTGGTAGCGGTCAAACGTGTCCCGATACTGCTCCTCGCTCTGGCTGCGCAACGCCTCGCTGGTGTATTGGCCGAGCTCCTTTTTCCACTCGGCAAAAAGCGCCGTCGCCACGCTATCGAGCGCGGCGATGCGATCATGCACCGCCTTGGCCTTCGCTTCGCTATCCTTTAGCTCCGAGGCAAGCCGGTCGTATTTCACCTGAAGGTCGCCGAGGTCCACTTTGCTGACCGCTAAAAACTGCTCGAGCGCGCTGCGGAACTGCGTCTTCGCCGCCCCCTGTGCCTCGCGTGTCTCGGTCACCCGATCCACCAGAATCTCGCGCTTCGGCTTACCCATTTTCTCCATCACGCTGTAGTAAGCGCCCGACTGGCAGCCGCCCACGAAGACCGTGCTGGCGACCAGCAGGCTCAGTAATCCCGCACGTAGAAAGGAGGTTTTCATGAGCCGGAGCGTGGTCAGCCCGCGTTTCCCCTGCAAGTCTGCGTCGAAACGCCTCAGTCGCGGCGCCGCACGTTTTTTGTGCCCATGCGCCCGCATTGCCGTTCTCATCCGCGCCAACATGAAAATCAAATCCGCCGATTTTGAGCTCAGCTCGCCCGATCTCGCCCATTGCCCGCGCTGGCATCTGCCCGAGTTCGCGTTCATCGGCCGCTCCAACGTCGGCAAATCATCCCTCGTCAACGCCCTCACCGAGCGCCGTGAACTCGCCATGGTTTCCAGCGTGCCGGGCAAGACCAAGCTCCTGAATTTTTTTCGCATTAACGACCGCTGGTGCCTCGTGGACCTCCCCGGCTACGGCTTCGCCAAGGTCGCCCAGCAGAACAAACGCGAATTCAACCTCGCCGTGAACGACTACATCGCCGGTCGCGATCTGCTCGATTGCGTCTTCGTGCTGATTGATTCGCGCATCCCGCCGCAGGGCATAGACCTCGCCTTCCTCGAATGGCTCAACACCGCCGACGTGGACTTCGCCCTGATCTTCACCAAGGCCGACAAACAATCCGCCTCTAAAACCGAGCTGGCCGTCGCGACTTTCCTCGCCGCCATCGCCCCCATCGTGCCCGAGCCGCCGCCCGTCTTCATCAGCTCCGCCCACACCAAGGCCGGCCGCATGGACATCCTCCAATTCATCGCCGACCGCATCGCCTCCCGCTGATCCTTCGCCTCGCGCCATGTCCACCGCTTCCGATCTTCCCGCCGCCTCCGCTCCCGAGCCTTTCCCTCCCGCCCCGCCCGAGGCCGTCAAAGCCTTCACGCCCGATGTGCTCGCCCGCCTCGACGACTACGGCCGCCAGCTCGCCACCGAGGGTGTCGTCCGCGGTCTCATCGGCCCGCGCGAGGTGCCGCGCCTTTGGGACCGCCATCTGCTCAACTGCGCCGCCCTCGCAGAGGCCATCCACCAAGGCGAACTCGTCGCCGACATCGGCACCGGTGCCGGCCTGCCCGGTCTCGTGCTCGCCCTCGTTCGCCCCGATCTCCGCATCATCCTCGTCGAGCCGCTCCAGCGCCGCTGCGATTTTCTGCAAGAGATGATCCTCCGCTACCGCTTCGGCAAACGCGTCACCATCCGTCGCGGCAAGGCCCACATGGTCGCCGCCTGCAACGCCGACGTCGTCACCTCCCGCGCCGTCACCGCCCTCGACAACCTCGCCGGCTGGAGTTTCCCGCACCTCCGCATCGGCGGCCGCCTGCTCGCCCTCAAAGGCCAGCGCGCCACCGAAGAACTCGCCACCGCCCTCCCGCTGCTCGCCCAGTGGGGAGCAGACGCCGACGCCACCGTCATCACCTGCGGCGCCACCTGGCTCGCGGAGCCCATTCAGGTCGTCTCCGCCACTCGCCGCCGCTGAATATCCGCCGCTCCGTCCTTTTTCCCTCCGCATGTCCCGCCTCCCTTTCACCGTCGAACACGAAGCCTCCGGCTCCAAGGCCCGCGCCGCCCGTTTCACCACGCTCCATGGCGAGGTCCAGACTCCCGTCTTCATGCCCGTCGGCACCCAGGCCACGGTCAAGTTCCAGACCGCCGAATCGCTCCGCGCCACCGGCTCCAGCGTGCTGCTCGCCAACACCTACCACCTCCTCCTCCGCCCGGGCCCCGAGGTGTTTAAGAAATTCGGCGGTATCCATAACTTTATGAAGTGGGACCGCCCCGTGCTCACCGACTCCGGCGGCTTCCAGATTTTCTCCCTGCCGTCCGAACGCGTCATGCGCGAGGACGGCGCGCGCTTCACCAGCTACGTGGACGGCACGCCTCACCTGCTCTCGCCCGAGTCCAGCATCGCCATGCAGCAGGCCATCGGCAGCGACATCATGATGGTGCTCGACCAGTGCATCCCTTCCACCGCCCCGCACGCCGAGGCCGAGGCCGCCATGCAGCTCACCCACCGCTGGGCCGTGCGTTCCCTCAAAGCCCGTGGCGACAATTGCCCGCAGGCCATGTTCGGCATCGTGCAAGGCGCCTGCCATCCCGACCTCCGCAAACTCAGCGCCGAGTTTCTGCGCGACCTTCCCTTCGATGGCCTCGCCATCGGCGGCCTCGCCGTTGGCGAAACCCACGCCGAGCGCTACTCGTTCACCGATCTCGTCACCAACCACCTCCCGCGCGACCGGCCCCGCTACCTGATGGGCGTCGGCACGCCGATTGATATCCTCGAAGCGGTCAACAGCGGCGTGGACATGTTCGACTGCATCATCCCCACCCAATTCGCCCAACGCGGCTCCGCCTTCTCCTCGCGCGGCCGCATGCACCTCGCCCGCGCGGTCTACAAATTCTCCGATGAGCCGCTCGATCCACGCTGCGATTGCCACGCCTGCAAAACCCACTCGCGCGGCTACATTCACCACCTGATCAAGACCGACGAGTCGCTCGGCTGGCACCTGCTCGCCACCCACAACATCGCGTTTTACCACCGTCTCATGCGCGAGATTCGCGCCAGCATTATCCGCGACGATTTCGCCGCCTTCTATCAGACCAAGCGCATCGAGCTGGTCGGCATAGACTCCGAACACCCGAGCGTCCACCCGGTCAAAACCCGCGAGCGCCGCCCGAGCAAACTCGGCGACTACGATATCGTCACCGCGCCGCAGGGTTTTTCCAGCATCCGCCAGATCAGCTCCGGCGAGGTCATGCACTCCGTGTCCGCTCCCGCCGACGAGGCGAATCGCCTCTACATCACTCAATCCCACCTCCCCGCCCGCCTCCTCGCGCCCCGTCGCGATAACGCCGAACTCGTCATCTGGGACGTCGGCCTCGGCGCCGCCTCCAACGCCATGGCCGCCCTAGCCTGCTTCGAGCAGACCCTGGCAGCCGCAACTCCCGAAACCGCCCTCGCCTCCGTCCGCCTGGTGAGCTTCGAGTGCGATCTCGATCCGCTTCGTCTCGCCGCCAAACACGCCTCGCACTTCCCTCATCTGCGCCACGCCGCGCCCAACCGCCTGCTCGCCGACGGCCGCTGGAGCCACGCCTCGGGCCTTTTTAACTGGGAACTCCACCACGGCGACTTCCTCGCCTTTCTCGAAAGCTCGCCCGCACCGGACGTGATTTTCTACGACCCCTTTTCGTCAAAAACCGACACCGCGCTCTGGACCGCTGAAGTGTTTTCCCGGATACACCGTCACTGCGCCGCCAAGCCCGCCGAGCTCTACACCTACTCCGCCGCCACCTCCGTGCGCGTCGCCCTGCTCAGCGCCGGCTTCCACGTGGCCGAAGGCATCGGCACCGGCCCCAAGGCCACCACCACGCTGGCCTTCACGTCCGCCGCCGCCGTCGCCGCGCATCCCTCCACGCCCGCCCTGCTCGGCGAAGCCTGGCTGACCCGCTGGCGCCGCAGTCACTCCCAATTCCCCTCCGGCCTGCCCGAGGCCGACAAACCCGCTTTCGCCGCCCGCATCGAAAACCATCCGCAGTTTCGCACCGGTGCTTTTGTTTAGAGGATTCCAAGTCAAACGGCAGCCGTCTTCATTAAACTGCCCTAAAACGCCACGCGCCAACCGACGGTCAGGCTGCGACCCGCGCCGACGCGGTAGGCACGGGCGAGCAGATCGGTGTCGATGAGGTTTTTGACACCGGCGCTCACGGTGTGGGCGACTTTGCCGGCTCGCCACGTGTAGTCGGCATCGAGACTGACCAAGGTGTAGTCGGCGCTTTCGAGACGAAGGCGGCCGGGGCGGGCGTATTCCTGCACCGCGCTGTCAATGTAGGTCACGTTCCCCCGCAGTGAGAGTCCGTTCAAGGCGCCGGATTTGAACGCATAGCGCAGGCCCGTGGCGGCGGATAATGCCGGAAGCCGGGTGAGCGGCAGGCCTTCTTCCTCGGGCAGGTCGGGAGACGACACGGTGTAGGCATCGGTCCAGGCGACGCGGGCGGTGGCCGTCCACGAGGGCGTGGGCTTCCAGCCGGCCTGGGCGGTGATGCCGCGAAAGACCTCCTCGCCGCTGCTGACGAGCTGAGGCTGGGTCTGGTTGGCGTCGGCCACGGGGTCCTGGTAAAGGGGGTTGCGGCGGACGATATTGGCGTTGGTGTAGGCGTAGCCCATGACACCGAGAGTGAGGGCTTTTTCGAGCAGGCTGGCGCGCGCGCCGAGCTCAATGCCGCTGGTGGAGGCGTTGCCCTGGATCTGGCCGGTGCGGGCATCAACGCGGGTGGAGGGCTGAACGGCCGAGCTGGCGGTGGCAAAGACGAGCACGCGGCGTCCGACGCGCTGGTTGACCCCGGCGTGGGCGGAGGTGTTGGCGATGCTCTTTTCGGTGTGGGGAAAGGCGGCGGCGGGCCGGTGGTCGTTGACCGCGACGTGGCTGAAATCACGGCGTAGTCCTACAGTAAATACAGTGCGGCCGTGATTGACCGCCGTGCGCAGGCCGGCGACGGCGGCGGCGTGGGAGTAGCTGTTTTCGCGATCGGTGATCAGGCGCTTGTAGACGGAGGGCGAGAAATCGGGCCGGAAATAATCGGGCGCGTCGGGATCGAAGGTGCGCACACTCGCGGGCAGCAGTGCGAGGCGATCGGCGGCGAGGAGGCCGCGGTTTTCGTCCTCATCCCCGGCAAGGGTGCCCTCGACGCTGACCTGAAGTTTGTGGTCGGCGCCAAAGGCGTGAAAGCGCCGGGTGAGATCGGTCTGATGGGTGACGCCGCGAAACCCTTCCTCGCGGTGAGTGGGCTCGCGCACTCCGGAGAAAACGCCGGTGCTGACGATGTATTGCCCGGTGGTGAAGCGATCCTGCTCGGAGCGACGGCCGAAGAGCTGGGTTGAGGAACTGAGCGAGAGATCGGGCTGGAGCTGGCTCTCGATCTGGAATCCGAGCGAGGCGGCCTGGCGCGCAACCGAGGCACGCGGGCCGTAGGTGTGAAAGTCCGCGAGAGGAAGATAGGGGCCGACGATGGGGCCTCCGAGAGTCAGGCGGTATTCGGGTATGCCGGGGGCGGGATTGCCCCGCAGATCGAAGACATCGAAGGACCAAAGGGTGCTGGTCGCCTTCGAGTGACGAAAGGCAAGTGCGACGCGCGCGTTGCTTTGAGTGGTCTCGGCGAAACGCTGCGGGCCGTTGCTCCCGGACACTCCGGCGGAGGCGAGGAACCAGGACTTTTTGGGCGTGATAACGCCGGTGGTGCGACCGTTGGCGTTCCATCGGCCGTCTGATGAGGCGGAGGCATCCAGCTGGCGCGCAACCTTGCCGGCGGGGCGGGCGGTGCGGACGTTGCGGATGCCGCCGGGGGCGGCGCGTCCGCTGACCGGGACGGGTGAGCCGATGACGAGTTCGGAGCCGTCGGCGTTGAGCACCTCGGGAATGCCGGCCTGGGAAAAGCCATTGCGGCGGAGCGGGGCGGGAAAGCCGCGCAGGTTCAGATTTTCGGAACCGGCGGCGATGTCGGCGGC
>JAIYBI010000526.1 GCA_027488595.1 Opitutaceae bacterium
AGCGGAGACAGTCGGTAACGTGGCGAACGCAGCGAGCAAAACAGCGCGGTTACGAGAGGTGAAGTGGTGCGAGTTTTTCATGACGTGAGCAGGAATTATCGGGAGTGGACTGGGGTTGGGTGCGAATGAACTGAAAAGTTGGGAGAAAAATTTTTAGCGAGGATCAGTCGGCCATCTGACTGCGGGTGCAGTGCCGGAGATCGTCCGAACGCGGCGCGGCACGACCGGCGGGCGAGCTGCGGGCGGAGTGCCTCCAAGGGGCAAAACACGGGAGAAACACGGGGTCGGCATAGGGGAATATGCAAGTTCACGCACTATTAGGCCCAACTGGCAAGAAATTTGTTGCGGTTTATTTCGCTGCCACGTCTTTTTTTACTTTAGCGCCA
Organism: Opitutaceae bacterium; assembly: GCA_027488595.1. Classification (GTDB taxonomy): domain Bacteria; phylum Verrucomicrobiota; class Verrucomicrobiia; order Opitutales; family Opitutaceae; genus IMCC26134_A. The sequence continues at coordinate 387 of JAIYBI010000526.1, forward strand.
CGAACAACCCAGTGCGCCATGCTCATTTAAAACATAATGAAACAAGATATGAAAGGCAGTCCACGGGGGCTTCACGGGAACAGCCTTTTATCGCCAGTTTTTTTCGCCCCTTGCATTCACCTCGGGCTGCCTTTTTTTGCTCCTTTGCCCGGAATCACTTGCAAGCGGAGCACACCCGGCGGGGACCGAGGTGAAGGGCGCGTCCTCACGGTCGGTGCCCGCAGCCGAGGCGACGCTGAGGGGGGACGCAGGCGCGCTCTGCTTTGCCGACGGTCGCGACGCGGCTACCAACAGCCCTGAAAAATTGCCCACCGCGATCACGTGCAGCTGCAACGAAGCAAAAGAGCTTCAGCATGTGCCTACTGATGGATCTTATGCCCGGCAGCGCAACGGTCTAACCCTATACCCCGCGACCGGCCGGAATCGCCCCCCCAACCCCGAGCACAGCCCTGAGCACAACCCAAATGCAATAATGTGCAGTATGTTACGCCAAAGCATCGCAACAACTGCAGGGTAAGTGGCCCTAAGAGAAAACAATTCGTGAACCCCCCTTTTCTCAACTGTATCATTTTTATTGCGTATTGTATCGTAAAGGCATTCTCAAAACGAATGAGCCAAGTCGCTTTCGACACCCCTGTTCAGGTTTTTATGCAAGCTCCGCTCCCCGCGCAGATCACCCTTGATCCGGGTGGTAAAACGACGGAGCTGAAAAACGCGCGCTGGGTGTGGCGAAACACCGGCAATGCCCGCGATTATAACACCTACGCCTGGTTCCGCTGCCGCTTCGTGTGGGATGGTAAAGCCGACATCGAGCTTCGGCTCTCCGCCGACAGTCGTTACCGGCTTTGGGTCAACGAAACGTGGGCAGGAGAAGGCCCGGTCCGCGGTTGGCCCTCCGCTTGGTATTTTGATCGGAGGCGGTTGAATGACGCTCTGCGCGCCGGTGAAAATACCCTCCTCGTTCTGGTTCAACATTACGGCTGCAACACTTTTCACACCATCGCACAACAGGCCGGCTTCATCGCCGAACTGGTTGCCGGCGACGCCCTGCTCGCGGCAACCGGCGGGCGAGGCTGGGATATGGCCGCGGCGCCGGAATTTCGCTCCGCCACGCCTCGCATCGCGGTCCAGCTGCCGGCGATGGAAATCTACGATGCCCGCCTCGCCGGCCGGCCCGTCTGGGAAGAGCCCGGCGTTGTGTCGCGGCCACTCTGGCGCGGTTTGCGCGAACGCGACGTGGTGGACTCTGTTCTCTCGAAGCATCCGGTCGCGTCAAAGCCCCAGGCTCGCCTGATGAAAAGACGCGCCCCGATCTGGTCGGTGCCCACCCTCAAGCTATTGCATCCCGATACGCGGCTGGTCGCCGTCCAGATGACGCGTGCCTTCGCGCTGGCGTCGGAGCTGGACTGCACGCGCCCAATCGAGGCGACCGAATGGATGCTCAAGGGATGGGAACTCTGGATCGACGGACAAAAATACACCGCTGACGCACCGCCCGCCCTCGCCGCCGGCCTGCACCAGGTGCTCTTGGTTGTGCGCGATCTTTTCAGCGACTGGGTAGAAATCTCCGTCGGTTTCCCGCAAGGCGCGAACGTCACCTGGCGCGACCTTGTGACGGGGGAGTCCGCGCAACCCTGGCGACTGCTCCGAAACCCGGACGGCAACGTGGCGGGCGACGACCTGCTGTGGATGACTCACAACGCCCGCGATCTCGAAGAAGCGCGCCAGTCTTGGACGGGAATCGGTGCGCGTTGGGGTGCGCTTACCACCAAGCGTGAGCGTTTGGTCGAACTTTGCCAGGAACGCGGGGAGACCATCCCCAACGCAGAACTGTTTTTCGAAGACCCGGACGCTCTCTTCAAGGAGCGCGCGCCATTGGCGAATATCGAGATCCTAGCGCACCCGGAGGGCGGCTGGCTCATTTCGCCCTCGCCCGAGGGCGACGTCGAGCTCTCTTGGGATCTGGGCGGCCAGCTTTGCGGGTATCATGAAATCGAGGTGGACGCGCCCGAGGGCACGGCCATCGACGTGTCCTTGGTCGAGCACGTGCGCGCCGACGGGGTGTTGCAGCACACGGATCGAAATCGAAACTGTTTTCGCTATCTCACGCGCGCCGGGCACCAGCGCTACACCACGCGGCAACGCCGTTCCGGCCGGCATTTGTTCCTGACCGTGCGCGGTGCCACCGGCCCCGTTCACCTGCGTTCGCTCACCGTCCGCGAGACCCGATATCCTGCTGAAACACCAGTTCCGTTCACCTGCTCCGACGAAAGCCTCACCCGGGTATGGTGCGCGGCCCATCGCACCATGCAGTTGTCCATAGACGACGTTTTCATAGACTCGCTCTACGAGCACACGCTCTGGGTTGGCGACGCGCGCAACGAGCAGCTCTACGCGCTGATCGCCTACGGCGCGCGCGACGTGTCGCGCCGCAGCATACGCCTCGCCGCCGATTCCCTCCAACGCCTCCCCATGGTGGGCTCACAGGTGCCCAGCGGCTGGGATACCATCATCCCGATCTGGAGTTTCCTCTGGGGGATGTCCGTGTGGGAATACTACGACTACTCCGGCGAGCGCGAAGCCTTGGAGGAGTTTTGGCCGGCCGTGACAAAGAACCTCCGTGGCGCCGCCGCGCAGCTCAACTCCGAGCTGCTCTTTGACGCGCCGTGGTGGAACCTCTTTGAATGGGCCGATCTCGACTGCGACCACCGCGTCGTCCTCTACAACACCCTCTTTTTCATCGGCGCGGTGGAGGCCGCGATCAAATGCGGCCGCGTCCTTGAGGCGCACGACGATCTCCCCTGGCTGGAGACGCTTGCCCGCCGTCTGCGTGCGGCGGTCGCCCGCCGTTTTGATGCGGAGCGCGGACTCTTCCCCGATGCGGTCAAGGCCGACGGTGCATCCGTTTGGACCCGCACCGGGGTGCATACCCAGTTCCTCGCGGCCCTCTTCGATGTCGCCACGGGGGACACCGCGCGCGGCCTGCTTGACCAGGTGGAGCGCAACGCCGGCGAACTCGTGGACATGGCCTCGCCTTTCGCCTTCCAGTTCTGGGCCGAGGCCTTCGAAAAAGCCGGCCGTGAAGACGTAGTGATTCGAGGACTACGCGAACGCTTCGCCCCTATGGTGGAGATCGGCGACACGCTTTGGGAAGCCTTGCCTGGATCGAAGACCTCGCCTCCCGGCTACCCGACCCGCAGCCATTGCCACGGCTGGTCGTGCTGCCCGATGGATTTCTTCCCACGCATCCTCCTCGGCCTGCGCCAGACCTCGCCCGGCGGACGCAGCCTCGTGTGCAGCCCGCAGCCACACGGGCTCACCTGGGCCAAGGGCGGCCGCATGACGTCCTTCGGACCGGTGCGGATCGAGTGGCGAATCGAAGGCGCCACCTGCCGCGTATCCATTTCCGCACCGCCGGAGGTCGAGATAAAACTGGAGTCCAACCGATACCTCGGCGAACTCGGACTCAGCCTCAGTCAGGCGTGAGCGCGCCCTGACAACCGCGGACCCACGATGGCGCTACTATAACAAGGATCCCCCTTACATCAGCGCGAAGACTCATACCAAAAGCCGATGTGAAAAGCGCCAATCCGAGATAAAAGAGGTCGAATCACCCTCAAAAAGTGGGCGTTTGCTCAAAAACCCGAGAATTTAAGAAACAATACGAAACTTTTATTGACACTCTGCATAAGATAAAATGGCGTTCACATCATAAATTAACGCCCCACCTAACGTGTCTCTCGCCCACCCCACCCCGGCGCCCACGTTTGATGCCGATGCTTTCATCCGTCGGCTCGAACCCATCCGCCACTACGAACAGCTTCTCGCTTCGCCGCCCGACATCGCCTACTTCGCGAAGGACGAGCAGGGGCGTTTCGTGCAGGCCAATCCGCAGTTTGTGCGAATGCTGGGAGCCAAGCGCCTCGAAGAGGTGATCGGGAAGACAGACTTGGATTTTTTCCCCTTAGAAATCGCCGCCCGCTTCATCGCCGACGACCGGGATGTAATGACCACAGGCGAGGCACTGGTTCAACATATCGAGCCGGTGCCTCTTCCGGATCGGACCTTTATTTGGCGCGGCTTGACCAAGGTCCCGCTCCGCGACACCTCCGGCCGGATTGTCGGCGTGGCCGGCGTCTCTTTTCGCCTCCACGGAGAAAACACGACCTGCCATCCGGGCGTGTTCACGGCCATGGAGCACATCGGCAAGCACTACGGCGAGAGCCTTACGATCAGCGATCTCGCCGCGCTTGCAGACCTGTCCCCGCGCGCCTTTGAACGCCACTTCGCCAGCACCTTCAAAACGTCGCCCTTGCGCTACCTCACCACCGTGCGCCTCCGCGCCGCGCGCCACCTTCTGCTCACCACTGCGGAAAGCCTGGCCGACATCGCGACCGCGTGCGGTTTTTGCGACCAGAGCCACATGACCGCCCAGTTCAGCCGCGCCTTCGGCACCACCCCGAGACGCTACCGCCTCGCCCACGCGCAGGCTGCCTGAGGGCCAACACCCCTTCCACCGACAACTACCTCCCTCCATCTCCCAACCTCTTATGAAACGTCGCTCCTTCCTGCGCCTGCTCGCGACCGCCGCCCCCGCGGCTGTCGCTTTTCCTCAAATCGTCCGGGCCGAAACCTTGGGTCTCGGCGGCGGCATCGCCCCGTCAAATCGCCTGAATTTCGGGATTATCGGCGCCGGCCCCCAAGGCCTCGGCGTCGCCACCGGATTTATGAACCATGCGGCGGCGCAACTGGTCGCCGCGTGCGATGTTGACGCGGACCGACGCAAGGAAGCCAAGGAGCGCGCCGAGAAGCTCAACGCCGACCGCATGACCAAGGGCGACTACAAGGGCTGCGACACCTACGTTGACTACCGCGAGTTGCTGGCCCGCCCCGACATTGACGCGGTCGTGATCGGCAGTCCCGATCACTGGCACGCCCTCCACCTCATCCACGCGGCGCGGGCGGGGAAACACGTTTATTGCGAAAAACCCGTCGCCAACACCGTCACCGAATGCCGCGCCATGGTCACCGCAGTCGAGCGCTCCGGCATCGTCTGCCAGATCGGCAACATGCAGCGCTCAATGGGCGAGTTTCGCCGCGCCATCAACATCGTGCGCGGCGGCTATCTTGGCGAAATCAAATCGGTCAAAGTCGGCCTCTCCGGTGGCGGCGAGCTCGCCGCCAAACCACCCTCCCCGCCGCCTGATCCCGCGAAGTTCGATTTCGAGCGCTGGCTCGGCCCGGCCCCCAGCCAGCCTTACCGAAACCTCGGGCGCGAACACATGCACTACAACTGGCGCTGGACTTTCGATTTTGGCGGCGGCCAGCTCAGCGATTGGATCTGCCACCACTACGACATCGCCGTGCTGGCCCTGGGCCTGGAGGGCTTCGACGTATCCGAGGTCCGCGCCTGCGAGGCGGAGTTCCCCAAGCTGCCGCTTGAGCAACGCGCCACAGTCAAAGCCTTTTCATTCGAGACGGTTTACCCCGACGGCCGGGTGATTTCAGTCTCCAGCAAACACCGCGGCGGCATAACCTTCGAGGGCACCGAGGCCACGCTTTTTGTGTCCCGCGGCGAGCTCGTGTGCAGCCAGTCGGCCATCGAGCGCATGACCATTCCCGCGCACCGGCAGATCTACGGAACCGAAGGCGGAACCCATGGTGCCAATTTCCTCGACTGCATCCGCAATGGCGGCCGCGTGCGCTCGCCGATCTCCGAGGTCAGCCGCGTCACCAACGTCGCCCACCTCGCCAACGCCGCCTTCCGCACCGGCCGTTCCCGCATCGTCTGGGACCCCGCCTCCGCGACCGCGTTCGGCGCTCCCGACGCCACTCGCCTGCTCAGCCACGCCTATCGTGCCCCCTACGTCCTACCCGCCTGAACCTTCACGCCATGAACCTCCCGCCCCGCTCCCGCCGCCTTCTTGGCACCCTGCTCGTCCTGCTCGCCGCTCCCGCCTTGCACGCCGCACCCGGCCAGGTATTTCCTCCGCTCACCGAGACCGAACTCGCTTCCATCGAGGCCGGCCTTCCGGAAAAAGCCACTGCCGCGCCCATCCAGCCGCGTCGCGTCTTGATTTTTTTCCGCACCGAAGGGTTCGTCCACGCCTCCATTCCGGCAGGCCGCCAAGCGCTCCAGCGCCTAGGTGAAAAAACCGGAGCCTACGCAAGCGTGGCCAGCGACGACATGGCCATGTTCGAGCCTGACACGCTGAAGACCTTCGACGCCGTGGTCTTCCTCAACAGCACCGGACTGCGCTTTGAAAATCCCGCTCATCGCCAAGCGCTGCTCGACTTCGTGCGCTCGGGCAAAGGCGTCGCGGGCCTGCACGCCGCGACCGATAACTTTCCCACCTGGCCCGAAGGCCAGGCGCTGATGGGCGGCGTGTTTCATGGCCATCCCTGGAACGCCAAGGACCTTTCCGCCGTCAAAAACGACGAGCCCGCGCACGTCGTCAACGCCGGCTTCTGCGGCCAGGGCTTCTGGATTCGCGAAGAGATCTATCAGATGCGCGCGCCCTACAGCCGCGACGCCCTGCGCGTATTGCTCAGCCTCGACATGTCCAAGCCCGAGAACGCCCGGCCCGCCAAGGACATCAAACGCACCGACAACGATTTTGGCATCAGCTGGATTCGGAATGAAGGCAAAGGTCGCGTCTTCTACACCTCCCTCGGCCATAACTCCGACGTCTTCTTCGTGCCCTCGATCCTGCGCCACGTGCTCGACGGGCTCCAGTTCGCCCTCGGCGACCTCGCCGCCGACGCCACGCCTTCCGCGCAACTCAAACCCGCCCCCAAACCCGCCCTCGCCCCGGCTGCGAAGACCACCGTGCAGGAACTGACGCCCAAGCCGCCTGCGACCGCCGCGCTCCCTGAAGAGTCATCTTTACGCGCCACCCTCACCGACGCCACGGCCGCCGACACCGCCTTGTGGGTCGCGCTCGACCAGGTTCACCGTCTCGGCGTGACCGGCCTCGTGCCCGAGGTAGAAAAACTCGCGACCCGCCCCGGCTTCGTTGATCGCGCGGCCACCGTGTTAGGCGCCCTCCGCAAATCCGCCGCCAAAGACGCCTTGCTACGCTTGAGCAAAACGGTTCCCGAGGGCGGACGCTCCCCGTTGCTGCAAGCGCTCGGGGCTTATCCGTCCCCCGATGTCATCAAACGACTCGGCGAACTCGCCGCCGCCGCCAACCCGGCCGACGCCGATGCCGCCCGCGAAACGCTGGCGAGTTTTGGCAATAAAGAAGCCCTCGCCGCGCTCGTCGCGCTCCCGGCTTCGCCCGAGGCGACCCGCGCGATCATTCACGCAACTTCGCTTATCGCCACCCGCGACCGCGGAGCCGCCAAGACTGCGGTCGAGCACCTTCAGCGCATCCTCGCCGAGCCCGCGCTCGCGCCCGCCTCGCGCGTCGAGGCTCTCGCTTCACTGGCCACACTCGACCGCGCGCCCGCCCTCGCCGCCGCCGATGCGTTGTTCACCGACCCAGACCGCCGCGTCCGCCAGGCGGCCGCGACCCTGCTCGCCTCCGATCCCACCCCCGCCCGCGTGGACGCTCTCGCCCGACGCTGGAACGAACTGCCCGCCGATGTGCGCGTGGCCTTCCTTGCCGCCTCCGCACGACCCGGCACCCTGCCGCTTGTCCGGCTGGCCATCGCCGGCGACGAGCCGCTCGTCTACGAGGCCGGAGTGCGTGCCGCCCAACGCATTGATAATCTGGATACGCTGCTTTCGCTGCTGCCACGCCTTTCCCAAAAAGGCCGCACCCGCGAGCTTGCCCAATGGGCGCTCGCAAACGCCAAGACTCCGGAACTCTCCGCCCGCCTTCGCGCCGCCGCCACCGAGGCCGCGCCACCCGCACCGCTCCCGGTCTTGCTCACCCTGCTCGCGGATCGCTTCGACCGCGAGGCCCTTTCGCTCGTGGTCACCTCCTGCGCGTCCGAGACCGACGAGCTTCGCGCCGCCGCCTTTGGCGCTCTCGCCACCTTGACCGCGCCGGGCGACCTGCCTGCCGTGCTCGCGCTCGCTCCCCAAACCAAGAAAAGCGCCGATCGCCGCGACTGGCGGAAGGCGTTGTTCAAGGCCGCCGCCCTGCATCCCTCCGGCACGGAGGCGACCGCGCTCCTGATCGGCCGGCATGATTCCGCCGACGCCAACGAGCGCCCCGTGCTCATCGGAGCCCTCACCTTGGTTAGGGCTCCGGAGGCCACCGCCGCGCTCGACCAAATGCTGGCCTCCCCGGAAGCCGAGTCGCGCAAGGCCGTCATACGCGCGCTCTCCGCCGCCCGCGGTCAGGAATCGCTGGGCCTGCTCATGAAAGTGGCCGCCGCTTCAACCCCCGAGGACGAGCGCATCCTCGCGTTGCGCGGTGCCATCGAAACCGTTCCCATCCTCGAAGGCCTCAACGCCTCCGTCCGCATCAACCACTTCCGCAAACTCTGGCCCCTCACCTTTCGCCAAGATGAAAAGGACGCCATCCTCGCGGCCGTGCGGCAAATCAAGGACCAGAGCGCGAGCAAGTTTATCGAAGAGTTCGCGCCCGCCGACCCCAAACCGGATTCCAAGCCAGTCACCTGAAGCCAACCACCATACAACCGCGCCCCCGTGTTCTGCTCGTTTGGCTCGTGTTCGTCGCGTCTGTTTTCGCGACGCCAGCGGACTTGTCGTGGGCGCCCCACGATCCAAACCGCCCCGGTCCCCCGCGTGTTGATCCGCTACCCGAAGAGACGTTGCGCGTGCGTGCCCTGCCGCCCGACCGGCCACCGGCAACACCACGACCTCACCTTTAGACGTTTCAGTTTCAGCGGCCACCTTTCCCCCAGATTTCGGTAAGTTTTGGCCAAGCCTCACACAGCAACAACCCGACCGTTTATATTGTCTATTCATCACGGGACTTTGGAAATCCAGCCCGTTTTGGGATGCTCCTTCGCAAGCGCCCGGCCGGCAGCTAAAATCTCTGTGTCGTTTTCACCTACCTATATAATCGCGAACCCCACGCCGGGCCAGACGAGGCCAACGGCGCGGGCGGCGGGCGCGCTTCACCCCGGTTTACGGGGCGAGCGTGGCCTCGAGGCGGAGGAAGGTCCGGGATGCGGTAGTGACGGTGTAAACGTTGCGAACGCAGCCGGAGGGCACGGGACTCGGGTCGCTGGAGGGTGACACACTGACGCCGGTGTCAGTCCAACTGCCGCTGGCGGTGAGATCGGTGTTGGTCCTAGCGACGACGCTGAGCTTGGGGTCGTCGGTGCGAACCACGGCAGTCAGCGAGAGCGTTGTCGAGGTTGCGCTGGTGATGGGCGCCGTAACGGTGTCGCTGGGGCCGGTGGCTCCGAGGGCGTAACGCATGAGCGGGGTGTAGCCATCCGCGCCAACGATGTTGGGGTTGGCGATGGAAACGGTGACGGTCCGGGTCACAGGCGTGGCGGCGTTGAGCGCGGCGTCGGTGGCGTTGTAGGTGAGGGTGTAGGTGCCGGGCTTGGCGGTGTTGACCGTGCCACTGGTGATAACGGTGGCGGTGAACGGTGCCACGTTGTCCGTGGCGGTGGCGCCGGCATCGGTGTAGGTGGAACCCCAGTCAACCGAGACGGTGGCAGAGCCGGTGCGGGTGATAACGGGGGCCGTGACATCCACCACCGTGACCGTGCGGGTTACGGTGAGGGCAGTGTTGCCGGCGGTATCAACGGCGTCGTAGCTCAACACATAAACGCCCGGGACGGCGGTGTTGACTGTGCCGGTGGTGGTGACGGTGGGATTGGCGGGGGCGGTCTCATCGGTGGCGGTCGCGCCGGCATCGGTGTAGGTCGAGCCCGCGTTCACCGTGATGGTGGCGTTTCCAATGAGCGTGATGATCGGCTTGGTCGTGTCGGCGGTGGCGGTGGGCTTGAGTTTGAGGGCGTTGCTCTCGACGACGAGGGAGAAGCCGGTGATCGGTGCGTCGAGAACAGGGGTGCCGGAAATGGAGGAGGCGGAGTAGAGCGTGTAGGTGGTGCTGGCGGCGGGTGTGCCGACGATGTTCACGGTCGAGTTGGCGGAGAGGGCCAGCGAACTCGAGGAGGTGACGATGGAGGAAAGACCGTCGTTCAGGGTGAAGCGAAGGGCGGCACCGGCGTTGACGGTGAGCGCGGAAGCCTGGCTGCCACTCAGCGCAAGGGTGCCGGCGGAGACGGTGGTGTTACCGGTGTAGGTGTTGTTGGCAGTAAGAACCAGGGTGCCGTTGCCGGCTTTGATCAGATTGCTAGCACCGAAACCGTTCGATGCATTCAACAGAGGCACGGAGATGG
>JAIYBI010000121.1 GCA_027488595.1 Opitutaceae bacterium
AGATACAGAAAGAGGAAAACGAGAGCGGTCCACGCGCCGAGGCTCCAGTTCAGGAGCCGCAGTCCGGTGGGGAGCAGCGGGCGTTTCGCAATCGGTGCGGGCATCACAATGGCGGGCGAGTAGCCGATTGCACGCCAGACGGCGGATGATGCAAGCGGTTAGACCTCGCCCGCGAAAGATTCCCGCCGGTGAGTCTCACGCATGGTGTGCGTCGTTTAACGCTTTTTCCGCTTCGCCTGCTGCGCCTTCAACAACTCGGTGTAGAAAAACGTCCGCTGGACCGTCGCCGAAGGGGCCGCCTTCTCCTTCAACGGCTCGTCCTCATAGCCATCATCCGCCCGCTCGCGATAGGCCGGTGCCTTCTTGGCCGGTCTGCTCCCTCCGGGCGGCTTCGCGAAGCCCCTGGGCTTCTTGGCGGCGACCTTCGCCCGCGGTGCCGCGTTTGTGGCCGGTTTAACTCCCGTCGGCTTCACCACGGGTTTCACCTTGGCCTTCACCGCCGACGCCGCGCCGAGTTTCACCAGCAGGGTGCGTCCCGCGATTTCCACCGTCTGGCCGCCGAGGATTTTTTTGCGAGCCTGCAACTCCACCGCGCCGTTCACCGTGACTTCGCCGCTGTTGATCGCGAACTTCGCCTCGCCGCCGCTCCCGAAGATACCGGCGAATTTCAACAACTGGGACAGCTCGATAGGCTCGGCATGGATGACGATGGTTTCTGGTGTGTTCTGGCTCATGTTACCCCGACCCAGCGCGAAAGCCGCCCCTGCTGCGATGAAAAAACTGCTATCTCGCCCGCCGCCCCCACTTCCAACGATTAATTGCCCGCCCCGCCCGAATTGCTTTTGACCCTCCCCCTCCCCTGCTCTTTGCTCTCTCGCTCCTAGCAACTAGCCCCAAGCGTCTAGCCTCTTTTCCCACTATGTCCGCCACCGCCGCTCCCTCGATCATCTACACCATCACTGACGAAGCGCCCGCGCTCGCCACCTACAGCTTCCTGCCCATCGTGCAGGCCTACGCGAAGCACGCCGGCATCAACGTCGAAACCCGCGACATCTCCGTCGCCGCCCGCATCCTCGCCGCCTTCTCCGACGTCCTCCCCGCCTCGCAAAAAACCCACGATGCCCTCGCCGAGCTCGGCGCCCTCACGCTCAAGCCCGAGGCCAACATCATCAAGCTGCCCAACATCTCCGCCTCCATCCCGCAGCTCAAGGCCGCCATCGCCGAGCTCCAGGCCAAGGGCTACGCCCTCCCCGAGTTCCCCGAGGTCCCCTCCACCGACGCCGAAAAAGACGCCCGAGCCCGCTACGCCAAGGTCCTCGGCTCCGCCGTCAACCCCGTCCTCCGCGAGGGCAACTCCGACCGCCGCGCCCCCAAGGCCGTCAAGGACTACGCCCGCGCCCACCCCCACTCCATGGGCGCCTGGTCCCCCGCCTCCAAGACCAACGTCGCCTCCATGACCGACGGCGACTTCTTCGGCAACGAGCAGTCCCTCACCGTCCCCGCCGCCACCAGCGTCCGCATCGAACTCGTCAAGGCCGACGGCTCCGTCCTCGTCCTCAAGGACAAGACCCCCCTCAAGGCCGGCGAGATCCTCGACGCCACCGTCATGCGCAAGGCCTCCCTCGTCGCCTTCTACGAGTCCGCCATCGCCCGCGCCAAGTCCGACGGCGTGCTCCTCTCCCTCCACCTCAAGGCCACCATGATGAAGGTCTCCGACCCCATCCTCTTCGGCCACGCCGTCAAAGTCTTCTTCAAAGACGCCCTCGCCAAACACGCCGCCACCCTCGCCACCCTCGGCGTTGACCTTAACAACGGCCTCGGCGACCTCGTCGCCAAGATCGAGAAACTCCCCTCCGCCGAGAAGGCCGTCATCGAGGCCGATCTCGCCGCCGCCTACGCCGCCGGCCCCGCCCTCGCCTACGTCAACTCCGACAAGGGCATCACCAACCTCCACGTCCCCTCCGACGTCATCGTGGACGCCGCCATGCCCGCCATGATCCGCACCTCCGGCCAGATGTGGAACCAGGCCGGCAAACAGCAGGACACCCTCGCCCTCATCCCCGACCGCTGCTACGCCGGCGTTTACCAGACCGTCATCGACTTCTGCAAAAAGCACGGCGCCCTCGACCCCAAGACCATGGGCAGCGTCCCCAACGTCGGCCTCATGGCCCAGGCCGCCGAGGAATACGGCTCCCACAACAAAACCTTCGAAATCCCCGCCGCCGGCACCGTCCGCGTCGTGGACGAAGCGGGCAACACCCTCCTCAGCCACACCGTCGCCCCCGGCGACATCTGGCGCGCCTGCCAGGCCAAGGACGCCCCAATCCAGGATTGGGTAAAACTCGCCGTCAACCGCGCCCGCCTCAGCGCCACCCCAGCCGTCTTCTGGCTCGACGCCGCCCGCGCCCACGACGCCCAGATCATCGCCAAGGTTGAGAAGTATCTCAAAGACCACGACCTCACCGGCCTCGACCTCCGCATCCTCCCCCCCGCCGCCGCCTGCCAATTCACCCTCGAACGCCTCGTCAAGGGCCTCGATACCATCAGCGTCACCGGCAACGTCCTCCGCGACTACCTCACCGACCTCTTCCCCATCCTTGAAGTCGGCACCAGCGCCAAAATGCTCTCCATCGTTCCCCTCATGAACGGCGGCGGCCTCTTCGAGACGGGCGCCGGCGGCTCCGCGCCCAAGCACGTGCAGCAGTTCACCGAGGAAAACTTCCTCCGCTGGGACAGCCTCGGCGAGTTCTTCGCCCTCGCCGCGAGCTTCGAGCACCTCGGCATCACGCAAAACCACGCCAAAGCAAAAATCCTCGCCGAGACCCTCGACGAAGCCAACGGCAAGTTCCTGGAGTTCGACAAGAGCCCCGCCCGCAAAGTCGGCGCCGGCATCGACAACCGCGGTTCCCACTTCTACCTCGCCCTCTACTGGGCCCAGGCCCTCGCCGCCCAGACCAAGGACGCCGAGCTGAAGGCGATTTTCACGCCCTACGCCGAAAAACTCACCGCTGCCGAAAAGCAAATCGTGGCCGAGCTGATCGCCGTTCAAGGCAAACCCGCCGACATCGGCGGCTACTACCAACCCGACAACGCCAAAGCCTCCGCCGCCCTCCGCCCCAGCGCGACCTTCAACACGATCCTCTTGACGCTCTAAAGTAGCGCAGACTTCCAGTCTGCCTTCCGAAGGTGGAGCGTGTTGTCCCCTACGCGCTTGCCCGAAACGTAGCGGGGAGCGCCAGCGACCCGATCCGGTTGCCCACTAAACACGCGAAAAGAAATCCGACTCGGCAGGAATCATTCTCCCTATTCCGACCTTCGTGTATTTCGTGTGTTTCGTGGTTAAAAATTCCGAATCCGAACCGTGAGCCCGACGATCTTCCAATATCGCAACTTCCGGTTCTTTTTCTTCTCGCGGGAAGCGCCCCGTATGCATGTGCATGTTTTACACGCCCAACGAAGAGGCTAAGTTCTGGCTCACACCCAAGATCGCACTGGCCGACAACCTCGGCCTGAAGCCTGCTGAGCTGAAAACCGCACTCCTCCAAATCCACCGCCATGAAAACGAAATCAAAGCCGCTTGGAAAAGACACTTCGGTTGAGGTGAGCCACATTTCCCCGCACGGCCTCTGGCTGCTGGTTGGAGAACGCGAATACCTGC
>JAIYBI010000440.1 GCA_027488595.1 Opitutaceae bacterium
CCAGGCCAAGGAGCGCGCTTCCGAGGAAGCCGACAAGACCCTCAAGGATCTCGAATCCCGCAACAATTTCGACGCCATCCAGCAGCAAATCCTCCGCGCCCGCGCCGCCTCCGCCGAGCGCCGCGCCGACCTCGTTCGCTCCGAGAGCGCGGTGCGCAGCTCCGAGGATCGCCTGAAAGCCCTCGTAAACGACCCCTCCACCCGCGAAGTCTCCGCCATCGAAATCATCCCGATGGACAAACCCGTGCTGGATCGCACCGTCGGAGACCTCGAACAGGCCGCCGCCTCCGCCTTGCAGAACCGCCCTGAGGTTCAGCAAGCCTTCCTTCAGCTTAAGGCCGCCGCCATCCGCCGCGATATGTCGCGCAACGAAATGATGCCGGTGCTGAACCTGATGCTCGAGGGCTATGTTGCCGCCCTGCGCCGCGATGATTGGACAGGTCCGCTGAACGATCAGTTCGACCCTGCCCGCCCCGGTTACTCCATCGGCCTGCGTCTCGAATACCCGCTCGGCAACAATCAGGCCGAGGCCCGCAATATGCGCCGCCGCCTCGAAATGCGCCAGCTCGTCTCCCAGCTCCGCACCACGATGGAAACCGTGTTGCTCGAGGTAAAAGTCTCGATGCGCGAGGTCCACACCGCCTACCGCGACCTCTCCGCCAAGTATGACAGTATGCTGGCCGCCCGCGAGGACTTGGAACACCTCCAAAAGCGCCGCGAGGCGATGTTCCTCGGTGGTGACACCACCGCCATCAGCTACATCGAATACGTGATTGACGCCCAGCAGCGCCGCGCCACCGCCGAGGAAAACTTCCTCCGCGCCGTAGCCACTTACAACGTCGCCCTGACCACCTTGGAGCGCAGCAAGGGCAACCTCCTCGCCTACGAGACTATCGCTCCGGTGAAGGTCAAAGTGAAGGACGGCGATCCCTATCGCTCCTGGATCGAACACCGTTGGGTTCCACAATATCTGCTCAAGACCGGTCAGGAGCAGAAACAGCTCAAAATCTACGAGCCCAATCTCGACGGTTTCCTCTACGCCGATCGTTATGACGGGCCGCAACCGCCCCGCCGCCCCGCCTACTTTATTGACGTCAACAAAGAGGCCCGCGACCAAAAGGCCGCCGAGCTTCACCATCCAATCCGCAATCCCTACCCGGACCGCACCTCCGGCAACGCCCCCGAAGCCGTCGTTCCCGCTCCCGCAGCCCCGGCAGTCCCCGCACCAGCTCCCGCGCCGGAGCCGGTCGGTCCTTTCGCCGAGGCGACTCTGCTTCCGATCCCGGCCAATGCCACGATTCCGGACGCCACCGTTGTTCCGGCGGCCCCTCAAGACGCCGCTCCCAGCCCGGCTCCTGCTCCCGCCGCTGAGCCCGGCTCGGCGCCTGACCCGGACGGCAAGTTCCGCTACGGACCACGCGCCGAGTAAAGCGCCGTCCCTCACACGGGCGTGAAAAGCGGGGAGCCCCCTGCCCTTCGCGACGAAAACCCAAAAGACCGACTCTTTGCAGTCGGTCTTTTTTTTGGGATACCCGCCAGTCTCTGCTCATTGGCAAAGACCCAGATTTTCGCCGCTGCAATCGGACTCTCGAACGATTCCCCGAAAGGCGGCACGACGGTCACGGGTGAATCACTGGTCGTCTGCTCCACCCGCCGCCGCCTGTGCGGATGTCGTCCGCCACACCGCGAAGCCGGGTCAAGCCTGCACGCTCTTGGCCGCGTCTTTGACCGCGTCTATGAGTTCCGCAATCGGAACCGGCTTTAACAAATAACGAAACACCGCCGCCTCGTTCACCGCACGAAGCATCATCTCCGGCTTCATGTAGCCGGTGACCAGCACGCGGGCCATGTCAGGGCTCTCTTCGCGCGCCCGCACCAAAAAGCTCAAACCGTTTCCGCCCGGCATCAAATGATCCGAGACCACGACCTTGTAGGCGTTGCGATGCAAGAGCCCTTCGGCCTCTTTCACGCTCGCAGCCGTAGTGACGTCGAAATGTCCGCCCAGTGCCTCGCGATACATTTCAAGGATCGCCGCTTCGTCATCCACCACTAGAACCGCGTCCTTCGTGGTGGCTGGGATTGTTCTGGTTCCGTGCGTCATATTTCCGCCACGCTGTGCAATTGGTCGCAGTCAGGCAATCCGTTAAGAATAATTTCTTTACCCTGCTTGTCCGGCATTGCGCCCAATGGCCAACTCTGAAAACCTTCACCATCGCGTTATGGATGCCGCCTCTCTCACCGCCGCCCTTCTCTCGGAGAAAGCTCTCAATCCCTCGGATCTCGTCGCCACCCCTGAGGTTTGGCTGACGCCCAACCACGCGGGCAATACGCCGCTTCACGTCGCAGCGCGCCACGCGCGCCTCGCGCTGGTGCCCGCCGAGCTTTTCGACGTCGAACCTTTCCAAATCCGCAACCAAGCCGGATACACGCCGCTGCACCATGCGTTCATGGTCGAGAAAACGCCCGATTTGCTGCCGCCGCGGCTCCTGATGCACGATCTGCTCAAGCAGACCAGCAACGCCGGATTCTCCGTCTATCACGTCGCCGCCGCCTATGGCCACCTTGGCTTGCTCTCGCACTCGATCCTCACCCCGGAGCTTCTTTCCATCCGCACTCACCTCGGCAACACCTTCCTCCATGAGGCAGCCGAGTCGGGACACCTCGTTGAGATCCCGCCGGTTTACTTTAACAAAGCGGCGTTCGCCCTCGCCAATCTCGCCGGCGAAACCCCTCTCCACACCGCCGCCCTCAACGGCTACCTTTCTCAGCTGCCCCGCGCCCTGCTCACCCTCGAGAGTCTCACCGCCCACACCGCCTTGGGCGACACCGTCATCCACGCCGCCGCCGCCGAGGGTTACCTCGCCCAGATCCCGGCCGACCTGTTCTCGGTCCACCTTTTCGCGCTGCGCAACCAGTCGGGCCTCACCCCGGTGGATGTTGCAAAACTGAAGGGCCACCTCGCCCAGATCCCCGCCCAGTTCCGCCCGCACGACTCGGCGCCGCCGATCAAATCGCTCGGCCAACCGGGCTACAGCACACCGCCCTTTTGAACCGCCGGTCCCGCGCGCGGCAACCGCAGCGGCTTGGGCCCCTAGGAAAGCGCGGCGCTTGATCGCTCCCGCCAGCCCCACCGCTGCAAGCGGGGCTTATCATGGTCTTAAGCACGTCGGCTATCCGCGGGCTCTTCTCGTCCGGACCCGCCAACCGCTTTCCGCCCGCCGCATTTGGCTTCCCTCCGCCTGCCCGCCCGCTTTGCATCAACCTTTCTCTCCCACATGAGCAACACCACCATCACCAGCATCACCGCCCGCGAGATCATTGAC
>JAIYBI010000068.1 GCA_027488595.1 Opitutaceae bacterium
CGGCACCCCGCGCGTCGAGATCGTCGGGCCGGCGTCCGCGTCGCACGACGTCCAGATCACCTGGAGCGGCCGCCCCCCGGCACCCGCCCCGGCACCCGCAGTCGTAAAACACGGCGACACTTTCTCCGCCACGGTCGGCGCGAACATCGTGCAGCTCGAAGACCCGCAGGGCGCGCTTCGCGCTGCGAAACCCTCGGGCGAATCCTTCTCCGGTGTCGCCTCCGGTCTCGTCGGTCATCGCACCCTCTTCGCGCAAGTCTCGCAGGGCGCGCTGCGCTGGTGGCAGCCGGTCACGTTTGAAATCCGCGCCACGCAAGAAGCGCCGCGCGTGGTGTTCACCACCGATTGGAGCAAGCCCCTCGGCTCTGGCGCGCGTCTCGATCCCGTGGCGCTCACCGGCATCTTCAACGACCGCGTCTCGCAGATTTACCGCAACGACTACCTCGCGCCCCGCTCCCCGTTCGTCTCGCTTGCGATCCCGAAGCATGGCTTCGGTTCGTGGTGCAAGCCCATGCAGCAGTTCGACGTGGACGACAGCGGCCTGCGCGCTCTCGCCGCCAGGAATGACAACCGCATCCTGCTCCCCAATGGCGTGCCACTCGCCACGCCCGGCGACGCCGCCGCACCCAACATCGCCTTCGTCTCCGTATGGGACCGCTTCCCCCGCGAGATCAGCACGCCGCTCACCGGCAAGGCCTCCAAGATCTACCTGCTCATGGCCGGCTCCACCATGGCCATGCAGAGCCGCAAGGATAACGGCGAGGTCATCGTCACCTACACCGACGGCACCACGACCCGCCTCGGTCTCGAAAATCCCACCACCTGGTGGCCGGTTGACGAGGACTTCTTCATCGACGACATGGCCTTCAAGCGCCCAGGCCCGCTGCCGGTGCGAATCGACCTGAAGACCGGCAACATCCGCGTGCTGGAGGAAAACGCGTTCAAGGGCCGCGGTCGCGTCGTGCCCGGCGGTGCCGGCACCGTGCTCGATCTTTCCCTCGATCCGTCCAAGGAGCTCAAATCCCTCACCGTGCGCGCGATCGTCAACGAGGTCGTCATCGGCCTGATGAGCGCGACCCTCCAACGTCCATGATTCTTCCGCCTTCACTTCGGCTAGCGTGCAGGTCGCGCAACCCGGCTCCCTCAACTCGCCGTCAACTCACCTGTTTTTGATCAATGAAAACCCCAAGCCTTCTCCTACCCCTGCTGGCCCTCGCCCTCGTTTGCCCGCTCGCCGCCGCCCCGGTTCCCGTCTCCACCGACCCCGCCGTCGTCGCCGAGCGTCTCGCCGCCGTCCGCACCCCCGCCACGCCCGACACTCCGCGCATCAACGGCACCCGCGTCGTTGGCGCACGCCCTGAAAAGCCCTTCCTCTATCGCATCCCCACCACCGGCGAACGTCCGTTGCGCTGGTCCGTTCGCGGCCTGCCTCGCGGCCTCAAGCTTGATCGTGACACCGGCATCATCAGCGGCGTCACCCCGGCGAAAAAAGGCACCTACACGCTGCGTCTGCGCGCTTCCAACGCCCTCGGCAAAACCTCCGCCGAGCTCGATCTCGTCGTGGGCGACACCCTCGCGCTCACCCCGCCCATGGGCTGGAACAACTACAACGCGTTCCGCCTGAAAATCAGCGATTCCCTCATCCGCGCCCAAGCCGATGCCATGGTCTCCTCCGGCCTCGCCGACCACGGCTACGCCTATGTCAACGTGGACGACGCCTGGGAGGGCGTCCGCGCCGCCGATGGCACCATCCAGGGCAACGAGCGCTTCCCCGACATGCCCGCCCTCGGCGCCCACATCCACTCCCATGGCCTGAAATTCGGCATCTACTCATCTCCCGGCTACGAGACCTGCGGCGGTTTCCTTGGCAGCCTCCACTACGAGGAGCAGGACGCCCGCGCCTTCGCCTCCTGGGGCGTGGACTACCTAAAATACGACTGGTGCAGCTACATCATCGACGCCGGCCGTCTCGCCGCCGACCGCCACGCCGAACTCCTCCCCGCCCACGCAGACGTGCTCCGCTCCATGGCCGCCGAATACGGCCCGATGCGCAACGACCGCCGCCGCCCCCGCCCGCCCGAGATGTCCGCCCGTATGCGGGAGATCGAGGCCGAGCAAAAAAAGATCCTCTCCGCCATCCCCGGCGAAACCCTGCACGCTATCGAACGCGACATCGCCACCGACGCCTATCGCGTAATGGGCCGCGCCTTGGAAAGCTCCGGCCGTGACATCGTGTATTCCCTCTGCCAATACGGCGAGGCCCGCGTCTGGGAATGGGGACACGAGGTCGGCGGCCATCTCTGGCGCACCACCCGCGACATCACCCCGCGTTGGTCCCAGATCATGGGCATCGTGAACCGCCAGAAGGGTCTCGAAAAATGGGCCGGCCCCGGCCGCTGGAACGACCCCGACATGCTTGAGATCGGCAACGGCCAGCTCACCCCCGACGAGATGCACATGCAGATGACGCAGTGGTGCATCCTCGCCGCCCCGCTCCTCCTCGGCAACGATCTCACCAAGCTTGATCCCCTCGTCCTCAGCATCCTCACCAACGACGAGGTCATCGCCGTGAACCAGGATCGCCTCGGCCGCCAGGGCTGGCTCTTGCGCCAGACCGACGCCGCCGAACTCTACGTCAAACCTCTCTCCGGCGACCGCTGGGCCGTCGCCTTCTTCAACCGGGGCGAGACCCCTCTCGAAATCACCTTCGACCCCGCCGAGCTGAAACTCCCCGCCCTCTCCGCCGTCCGCGACCTTTGGCGTCACAAAGACCTCCCCGCTTCACCCAAAATCACCTTCACCGTAGCCCCCCACGGCGCCGAGTTGGTCGCCTTAACCCCGGTCAAACCATGAGCCGCGCCCGCCCATTTTCCGCCCCGCTCGGCCTGCTTTTCTCCGCCGCGCTTTTGTTCAGCCCGTTCATCTCGCACGCACAGCCGGCCCCGGAACCCGCTCCGGAGCCCGCCCCCGTGGCGTTTCCGGAGACCGTCGCGCAGCGCGATGCCCGCACCGCCTGGTGGCGCGACGCCCGT
Organism: Opitutaceae bacterium; assembly: GCA_027488595.1. GTDB lineage: Bacteria > Verrucomicrobiota > Verrucomicrobiia > Opitutales > Opitutaceae > IMCC26134_A. The sequence goes on from JAIYBI010000068.1 coordinate 3,033, forward strand.
CTCGGCCTGTTCATCCATTGGGACATGTCGAGCGTCGCCGGAACCGAGATCAGCTGGTCGCGCAAGGGCACCCGCCCGCTCGACATCGGGAGCGACCGGGCGGGCTACGTCGAGGACCCGGCCTACGATCAGCTTTACCGCCGGTTCAACCCCGAGCGCTTCGATGCGAAGGAATGGGTGCGCGTCGCCCAGGCCTCCGGCATGCGCTACATCGTTCTCACCGCCAAGCACCACGGCGGCTTCAGCATGTGGGATACGAAGCTCAGCGATTACTCGATCATGAACACGCCGTTCAAACGCGACATCGTGAAGGAGCTGGCCGAGGCATGCCAGGCCGCCGGGATGCGTTTCGGGCTCTATTACTCGCAACGCGATTGGTATCACCGCGACTACGGCATCGGCGACAACGTCCGCTACACCGATTTCATGCACGGCCAGCTCAAGGAGCTGCTCACCCGCTACGGCAAGATTGATGTGCTCTGGTTCGACAGCTACGGGCGCGGCGATCCCAAAACCTTCTGGCGCGTGCCCGAGGCCTGGGCCCTCATCAAAACCACCCAGCCGCAGATCGTAATCAACGACCGCCTGCGCGCGCTCCGCTCCCCGAACAACCTCCCTGAGCACGCCGGCGACCACGATACCCCCGAGCAACGCATCGGCGGCTTTCGCGACCAGCGCCTGTGGGAATCGTGCATGACAATCGTGGATGTGCCCGAACATCACGGCGGTTGGTCCTACCGTTCCGACGGCACCGTGAAGCCGCTTGTGGAATGCATCCAGATGGTCGCGTCCTGCGCCGTCGGCGATGGCAATCTCCTCCTCGGCATCGGCCCCGACGCCACCGGCGTCATTCCCGCCGATCAGACCGCTCGCATCCTTGAAATGGGCGGCTGGCTGCGCACCCACGGCGAGAGCATCTACGGCACGCGCGGCGGCCCTTTCAAACCCTGGAAATACGGCGGCACCACCCGCAAAGGCCGCACCGTCTACGTGCACGTTTTTAAATGGCTCGATCCCACGCTCGTCCTTCCACCTCTGCCCGCTCGCGTCGTGAGCAGCCGGCTCCTGCGCGGCGGCGAGGTCAAGGTCGTCCAGACCGACGCCGGCCTGATCATCGACGTCGCGAAAAAAGACCGCGACCCGGCCAACACCGTCATCGCCCTCGAATTCGACGCCGATGTCATGGGCATTCCAGCGATGAGTGTGCAGCCCGCCAAACCCGTCGCCTTGTTTCCCGCCGAGGTGAAACGCGTTCTGTTCCTCGGCGATAGCATCACGCACGCCGGCTCCTACGTGGACTACGTCGCCACCTACCACCGCCTGCGCTACCCCGACCGCTCCATCGAGTTCATCAACGTCGGCCTGCCCAGCGAGACCGTCTCCGGCCTCTCCGAAGAGAGACATGCCGGCGGCAAATTCCCCCGCCCCGACCTCAAGGAGCGCCTCGACCGCGTGCTCGCGAAAACAAAACCCGATCTCGTCATCGCCTGCTACGGCATGAACGACGGCATCTACCTGCCCTTCGACGAGGCCCGGTTCACCGCCTATCGCGACGGCATCGAGCATCTCCGCCGCACCGTCGCCGCCGCAGGTGCGCGCCTCACGCTCGTCACGCCTCCAGTGTTCGACGACCCCAAGGGCAAAAAGCCCGGCTACGCCGCCGTGCTCGACCGCTACTCCGCCTGGCTCGTTGCCCAACGCGCTACCGGCTGGGACGTCGTAGACCTTCACGCACCGATGCAGCGGCAACTCGACACCGCTCGCGCCGCCGATCCGCTCTTCGCCTTCGCCAAAGACGGGATTCATCCCGGTGCCGAGGGACACTGGTTCATGGCGAAACAAATCCTCTCCCACCTCGGCGCCAACGACCTCGCCTCGACCGCCGACGCCGCCGCCATGGCGCGGGACTATCCGGGAGGCAGTGCGGTCCTTGCCGCCGTGCAGAAGGACAACGCCCGCTGGCGCGACGCCTGGCTCACCGCCACCGGTCACACCCGCCCCGGCCTCACGGCGGGAGAGCCCATCGAGATCGACCCCACCACCGGCCGCGCCCGCTTTGTTCCAAAACCCGCCACCCCATGAAATCCCTCCGCCTCCTCACCCTCCTCGCCGCCGCCTCGCCACTCTTTGCCGAGCCGACCTCCCCCGCCGCCTCTCCGGCCGTCGAACCCCGCGCCCCCGACATCGCGACCCTCGCCATCGACCCCGTCGCCCACGCCGCTCGCATGGCGTGGTGGCGCGAGGCCCGATTCGGCATGTTCGTCCACTGGGGCGTCTCCGCCCATCTCGCCGGCTCCTGGAACGGCCGCCTATATCCCGGCTACGGCGAACACATCCAGCGCGTCGCGAAAATCCCCGTCTCCGTTTACCACAAGGAAGTCGCCGGGGCCTTCAACCCCACCGCGTTCGACGCCGATACCTGGGTCCGTCTCGCGAAAGAAACCGGCATGGGCTACTTCATCATCACCGCCAAACACCACGATGGCTTCGCCATGTTCGACACCAAGGTCAGCCCTTGGGACACCGTGGACGCCACCCCGTGGGGCAAGGACCCGATGAAGGACCTCGCCGCCGCCTGCCGCAAGCACGGCGTCAAATTCGGATTCTATTACTCCCACGCCTTCGACTGGGGAGAGCAGAACGGCTCTGGCAACGACTGGGACTGGCCCAATCCAGGCGGCGATAAACTCCTCCACGGCTCCGATTGGTGGATCAAGTATCCCGAGTTTCTCCCCAACATCCGCAGCTACGTGGACCAGAAAGCCATCCCCCAGATCCTCGAGCTGATTAACAACTACCAGCCCGACATCCTCTGGTTCGACACCCCGCACAAAATCCCGCCCGAGGAAAATCTCCGCATCTTCGCCGCCGTCCGCAAAGCCGCACCCAACGTCGTCATCAACGGCCGCATCTTCCCCGACGCCAGACCGGATCTGCTCGCCCTCGCCGACTACATCAACACCGGCGACAAACCCGGCGTCTTCGCCCCCCAGCCCGGCGACTGGGAAGGCATCCCCACCACCAACGACTCCTACGGCTACAAGGCCCAGGACTTGAACCACAAGCCGCCCGGCCACTTCATCCGCCTGCTCGCCAAGGCCTCCGCCCGCGGCGGCAACTTGCTCCTCAACATGGGCCCGCGCGGCGACGGCTCCGTCGATCCGATCGACGTGAAGATATTCCAAGGCATCGGCTCGTGGTGGCACGTGAACGGCGAATCCATCAAGGGCACCGAGCGCACCCCCTTGCCGCGCCAAACCTGGGACGGCGAATCCACCCGCAAGGGCGACACCCTCTACCTCCACGTCTTCGGCTGGCCAAAGAACGGCGAGCTGCTCGTCAGCGGCCTAAAAACCGACCTCAAAACCGTCCGCCTGCTCGACTCCTCGGCCGCGCCGACCGCGAAGCTCACCGCCAAACGCCTCAACGCGTTCGACTGGCTCCTCACCGGTCTCCCCGCCACCGCTCCGGACGCGACCAACTCCGTCATCGTGCTCCA